>CAUJGI010000722.1 GCA_963169155.1 Chloroflexota bacterium | reverse complement strand
AAACAAACACCACCATCAAAAACATACAAGACATCTTCAACTCAGACAGGGTGCCGATGCCGCCGGGCAACACAATCATGCCGTCGCTTTTTGTCACCAGGTGCAGCAGCCGATCGCGCAAAGTTGGATAGCGAATCTCCTCTTTCACCCAGCGATTTGGCACGATGGGTCGAAACTGCACAATCTGGTCACACGTCACCCCAATGACGTGCCCGCCCGCCTCACACGCGCCCTGGGAAACGGCCGTCATCGTCCCCGAGTAGCCGCCCGTAGCCACGGCAAACCCGGCCTCTGCCAAAAGCTGGCCCACCTGCCGCGCCGCCGCAAATGCCCCACTCCCCGGCTGCGGCGCGGAACTACCGAAAACCGAGATAGTGCGTGTTTTCATGCAATCTCCTGATGCGGGAGTGAAAAGTAAAAAGTGATAAGTGAAAAGTGTACTTTTTACTTATCACTTTTCACTTCCTAAAAACCGTCTGGCAATCGCCTGAAACTCCCGCTGCTTTTCGATCATCGGCGCGTGGCCGCATTCGGGCAGCAGGTGCGTCTGGCTGTTGGGGAACTGCGCGGCCAGCTGCGGCGCATCGCTGGGCGGCACAACGGCGTCATTTTCGCCCCAGACCAGACAGACTTTGTGATTGATCCGGGCCAGGTACGGCCGTAAATCATGAAATGCCGACGCCTTCAGCACATCGGCCGACTGCCGCGCCAGCTCATAATCCGCCAGCCGCCGATCCCACACCGAGTCGTGCATCAGGTCCGGCTTGTAAAACGGCGTCTTGATTTGCCGCCGCACCCACAGCTTCGATTGCGAAACGGCCGATCCCAGATCAATTAGCCCCAGCCCCACACCAACCCGCTTCACAAACGCCGGATAGTTCACCGACGAGAGCACCGCCGGAGCCAGCAGCAGCAGCTTGTCCACCTGCTCCGGGTAATCGACCGCGTAGGAGACGGCCAGCGTGCCGCCAAACGAATGCCCCAGCAGCGTCACCGGCGGCAGGTGACGCGCTTCACAAAACGCCGCCAGCCACTCCACCAAATGCGGAAAGTTGTACGGCGTCGTCGAGGCGCTGTAGCCAAAGCCGGGAATGTCCGGGGCAATCAGCCAGTGGTCGTCGGCCAGCTCGTGCATCGTCTCACGAAAGCTGTCCGCCGAGGTGGACATGCCGTGGAGGAGCAGAATGGGACGGCCGTTTGGCGCGCCCATCTCGTAATAACTGGTGTGAATGCCCAGGGCATCCAGTTCAAAACGGGGAATTTCAGAATACGGGTAATTTGGCATAGCTCAGTTTGGAAAAAGTAAAGATAAATAAATTTCAGCTCACAGCACTCCCAATCATAGCAAATTTGCCGGTAAGCGGTTAATAATCGCTCCCTCAGAAAAGCGCTTGTTTAGATGTAGTGATCTTCTTCAATTTCCATTTGTGAAATTTATCACTTTCGGGCATAATAGAGTCAGTTTATAGTCCAAGTAGGACAAATGCCCCTCATTTTTGTCCTTACCTTACCAGGCAGTCGCTCCGACATCCCCGCCCTGGTGCAGGGAAGATTGTATCGGACTGCTTTATCCGCTTTAGGAGCCATCACCTATGCTTCAATCCATTGTTTACGGCATTCTGGCCGTCGGCATGGTTGTCGGTGCTTTCCAGGCCATACGCGCCCCTCGCCTCATCACGGCGGCGCTCTGGCTGGCGGCCGTCAGCATGCAGCTGGCCGTGATGCTCTTCCTGCTGGGCGCCCCCGATGTGGCCGTGATTGAGCTGAGCGTCGGCGCGGGGTTGGTAACCGTGCTGTTTGTTTTTGCCATCAGCGTGGCCGGTGAGCTCACCGAAGATTTGCCCACCATCGTGCCCCGACCCCTGGCCGCCAGCCTGATCCTCTTCGTCATTATTTTCTTGACCCTCTTTCTGTTGCCCACACCTACGCCAGCTCCCATCACCGCCGAGGCCGACTTCGCCACGGTAATGTGGGAACAGCGCGCCGTGGACGTCTGGCTGCAAATCGCCCTAATTTTTGCGGGCGTTTTGGGCATGTTGGGTCTGCTCACCGAAGAGCTGGTGCCGGTGAAAAAGCCGGTTCAGGCCCAGCCAGAAGAGCCGATCTTCGAGGAGGTGGCCGATGTTGCTGCCCGTTAAGATTGCCCTGTTTGCTATTTTGGGTTTGCTGGGCGTTAGCCTCTACGGCCTGCTGGTGACGCGCAATTTGATCAAGATTGTGCTGGTTTTGCAGCTGTTGGTGAAAACGGCCGTTCTCGCCCTGGTCGTCGCTGGCAAGGTCAACGGCCAGATCAACCTGTCGCAAAGCCTGGCCGCCACCGTCATTGTGGCCGACACGGTGGTGGCGGTAATTGGCCTGGCGCTGGCGGTCCAGGTGCAGCGCCGCTGCGGCACGCTGGATTTGCGGCAGCTGGCTAGTTTACAAGGTTAGACCCTCACCCCAACCCTCTCCCGCGGAGGGAGAGGGAGCCAGGTTCCCACCCCCGTGGAGGGGGAGGGCTAGGGTGGGGGTGGGC
>CAUJGI010000721.1 GCA_963169155.1 Chloroflexota bacterium | reverse complement strand
CCGCCGACAGCGGTCGGATGTTGATGCACAGCGGATTTGCCGGCGAGGATTCTCGCCTGGAGCTGATTGCCGCCGATGGCGACGGCACGGGCGATTCGCTGGCGTCGCCCGGCTTTTTCCAGGCACCTGGAATTTCTGCCGACGGCCGTTACCTGGCCTACGCCGAAGAAATCACCGGGGCCAACAGCCGTTTGGTGGTAACAGACACCCAGTCAGACAATGAAGTGCAGCAGCGTCATGCCGGCATTGTGGCGCTGGCCTGGAGCCCCACGGCCAACCAGCTGGCTTTTACCAGCGGCAGCGAGCCAGACAGCCGCAGTTTTGTCGGGCCATTGCGGCTGATGGACGCCGCTTCGGGTGAGGTTCACCTGTTGAGCCAGGAGCCGATTATCGCTTTTTTCTGGTCGCCTGACGGCCGTTACCTGGCGGCGATTAGCATTTTGCGCAATGGGGAAGGGGACATCAACGTGCAGGGTGGCAAAACGGCCGTGGGTAAGCGCGCAGACCAGCAAAATTTGCCCCGTTTACGCCTGCTTGTTTATGATGTCACCACGGATGAGGGGCGTTTGCTATTTGAATTTGTGCCAACGTTTACCTTTGCCACCCAGTTTCTGCCCTTTTTTGACCAGTACGCCCTCAGCCACCAAATCTGGTCGCCCCAAAGTGATGCCCTGGTGCTGCCGATAGTGGAAGACGGCCGTAACCAAATCTTTATCATCAACATTACCACGGGCCAAAAAAGGTTCCTGGCTGAAGGCTTGATGCCGTTTTGGAGTCCGCGCTAGCGAAGCGAGATTTCAAGCGTGGGCACCCCTCTGCGAAAGAAAATAGTGGCTGGTGGCTGGTACCAACCACCAGCCACATGTTCAATGGAGAGATCGCATGATTAACGGCAGCGCGTTTCGCACTTTTACCGATGAAGTGGGGCAGTACCTGGCTGGGCTGAACGTGGTTGTTTACTACGCGGAGCCGCTGCCTTCGGCGGCGGATGAGCGACTGCGTGCGATTGTGGCCCGGTTTATGAAGGGAACCGCCGTTGAGTACGACGCGTTTCCGCAATCCCTTGCCCCGGAACAACGCTCCCTCTTTGGCATTTATGGCCACCGAGCGGCCACCCTGGCCGTTCGGCTTAACAGCCACGACTGGCTGCTGAGCGGCCTGGTGGGGGCGGTTATTGCCAATTACACTATCCCCCAAAAGCGCAATGTGGAGGTGAGTCTGGCGGTCTATCACCACTGCGCGCAAAAGATCAGCGTTTCGCCCCAGACTGTTTTTGCCGAGGCCGCCCAATACGCCCAACCGGAACTGGCCGAAAAGCTAGCCGCTTTTGGGCAGCGGACCGACGTCAATTTGAAGCAGTTTGGTTGGCAGGAACAGAAAACTGCGGACGGGGTTCGTTACAAATTTTCCTGGTAGGTGGAGGTTATTGCCGCTTCGGCATCATACTGGCAATCATCTCGACCAAATTTTGGAACCGGTACGGTTTTTGGATAAAAGCGATGGGTAACTGGCCGTTGAAGTGGGCCAGAGTTTCTTCCTCTTCAAAGCCTGTGGTAATAATCACGCGCACTTCTGGGTCGAATGCTTTTAGCGTAGCAAACACCTCATCTCCATTTAAATCTGGCATCTTCATATCAAGCAACACCACGTCAATCCGTTCGGCATGTTCCTGATACAGCCGAATGCCCTCCTGCCCACTTTGTGCTGTCAGCACATCCATGCCTTTGGCCGTGAGCATATCCATCGCCACGGTTAAGAGTGTCTCCTGGTCGTCAATAACTAACGCGGTACCTGCAAGCTGTGTGTTCGAAAAAGTCATGATTTGTTGCCAATTAGAGAAATCTTTGTCTAAGGAGCAACTATACAGTGCCTTCGCGTGAGTTTCTAGAGGAGAAAGGTAAGGATGAGTGAATTTTTGGTGGGTCAGGTGGCATTGGTGACCGGAGGGGCGCAAGGAATAGGGTGGGGGATTGCTCAGGCATTGGCAGATTATGGGGCACAGGTATTTGTCTGTGACATTGCGGAGGAGTACCTGGCGCAGGCCAGGGCGGCAACGGCCGTTTCGCCCTGGGCGTCTCAAATTCAGTTTTGTACTTGCGAGGTGACGGACAAAGCAGCGGTGGAGGGGTGGGTAACGGCCGTTGATCAGCAAACCGGGCGCATTGATATTTTGGTGAACAACGCCGTCTATGCCCGGTGGGACCTGGCCGAGCGGTTACCCGCCGCCGACATTGAGAAAATGATGCAGGTGGGTTACTTTGGCATGGTCTATGCCACCCAGGCCGTGCTGCCCTTCATGCGGCGAGCGGGCCGCGGGCATGTGGTCACCCTGGGTTCTTCGGTAGGGCGGTTGTTTGTAACCCCCACGCTGGCGGGCTACAGCGCCCTCAAGGCGGCGGTTGATGCCTATGTACAAATCTTGCAGCTCGAACTGGCCAACTCGCCGATTCATGTCATGCTGGTGCGCCCGGCGGCCGTGGCGGGCACCAACTTTTTCCGCCAGCAGGTGGCTTCCAACAAGATGCCGCGCTGGGTCGATTTTGCCCCAACCCTCATCCCGCCAGACATCGCCAAAGCCGTCATTGTTGGGCTGCGCCGCCGCCGCGCGGTGGTGAACGTGCCAGGTTATTTGAGTGTGGTATATGCCCTGTATGCGCTGATGCCCCGGTTGGTGTGCTGGTTGATGAGAGTGGGCGGGAACGGCCGTAGCGACTACAGCCAGGTGCCGTGGCGCTATGATGCCCGGACGGAGGTTGCCCGCCGCCGCCCAAAAGGGCTACAATGATGCCACTGACCAACAGGGAGAATTGTTATGAACGTTCGTTGTAATTACTGCCGTCAATCGTTTAACCTGAGCCGGGATTACCTGGTGGAGGCCATCGCCAAAGCGGATGAGAAACGGCAAAAGTATCACACGGTTGAATGTATCAACTGCCGCAAGGCGATTAAAGTATCCGTGCCGCAAATGAAGCGCTACGCGCCCGCCCTCCCCGCCGAGGATGAAGCTGAAGCTGAAAGTTAGCTGTTTTTCGTCTGGTACAGCTGGTGCCGGGTGATGTAATCGGCAACGGCCGTTGGCAGCAAATACGTCGCTGCGTGTCCCTCGCTTAACCACGCCCGGATGCCTGTCGCCGACAGCGAGACGGTGGGACCAGACAGCAAATCGACGGCCGTTTGGATGCCAGGAACGGCCGTTTCCAACTGCTCCCAATCAATCATTGCTGCTGGTCGGGGCAGCACCGCCAGACGGCATTGGGTAATCAGCCGTGCGGGATCGGTCCAGGTGGGCAAGTCGCGCAGGGAATCGCCGCCCAGCAGCAGCCAGAAGCAGGCGCGGGGGTGGGTCTGCTGCAGCAGTGGCAGCAGGGTGACCGTGCTGTGCGGCGCGGGCCGCTCGCAGTCGGTTGTGTCTAAAACAAAGAGGGGATTGTCCTGGATGGCCAGGGAAACCATGTGCAGGCGATGGGCAACGGCCGTAATCTTCCGATCTGCTTTGTGAGGTGGCTGCCCCACGGGCAAAAAAAACACTTTTTCTAGCGCCAACTGCTGTCGGGCCAGCTCTGCCAGCCACAAATGTCCCCAGTGCGGCGGATCAAACGTGCCCCCCAGCAAGCCAATTTTCTGCCTGGTACTCACTCACCCCATTCCAGCTCTTCTTCGCCAATATGCACAATGTCGCCCACCTGCACGCCCGCCTGTTGCAATGCCCGGGAAATGCCCATCGACTCCAAAATTCTCTGGAAGCGCATCAGGGTAGCGTCAAACTCAAAGTAGGTCATGGCCGCCACACGCTCAATTTGCTTGCCGCGTACCCGCCAGCCATCGTCCTCACGTTCAATGGTGAAGCCTTCATCAATGGCGGCGCGGATCACGGCAATTTCGTCTTCGTGGCGCGTCTTGGCAGGGGGCGCTTGGTCCAGCATAAGCCGCACCCGGTGCAGCATCTGCCGCACATTTTGCCCCGTCACCGCTGAAATCGACATGAAAGGATAGCCAGCCTTCTTGATTTCTTCTTCGACGAGCGGCTCCCAGGCCACAGCATCGGGCAAGTCCATTTTGTTGAGCACGACGAGCTGCGGCCGTTTTTCCAAAGCCACATCGTACATCGCCAGCTCCTGGTTAATCATGGCCCATTCCACGAGCGGCTCACTGGCCGCTCCATCCAGCAGGTGAATGAGCACCCGCGTACGCTCGACGTGGCGCAAAAAATCGTGCCCCAGGCCAACGCCGCTGGCGGCTCCCTCAATCAAACCAGGGATGTCGGCCACCACAAACGTCTCGAAGTCGTCCAATTCCACGACGCCTAAATTGGGCTGCAACGTGGTAAATGGGTAGTTGGCAATCTTGGGGCTGGCACCGCTAATCACCGACAGCAGCGTTGATTTGCCCGCATTGGGCACGCCCACAATGCCGACATCAGCAATGAGCTTCAGCTCCAGAGTGACCCACATCTCGTGGCCGGGCTCGCCCCGATCGGCAATGCGCGGTGCCTGGTTCACGCTGTTGGTAAAGTGGCTGTTCCCCCGCCCGCCTTTGCCACCTTCCAGCATGGTGATCTCCTGCTCCTCAGACGTAATATCGGCCAGAACTGCGCCTGTTTCTGCATCGCGAATCACGGTACCAGTTGGTACCTCAATGCGGAGCGTCTCGCCGCGCTTGCCGCTGCGATTTTGCTTACTGCCGTGAGTACCATGTTCCGCCTTAAAGTGAGCCTGGCGGTTAAACCGCATCAGGCTGTTGAGATGGCGATTACCGGTAAAAACAATATCACCACCATCGCCGCCATCCCCGCCGTCGGGGCCGCCGTAAGGCACATGCTTCTCTTTGCGGAAGCTGATCATTCCGTCGCCGCCGTTGCCGCTGCGGATGTAAATTTTAGCTTGATCAAAAAACATAGGTTTTTAGTTGTCGGATGGGTTCAAAAGCTGCTGTAGGGCAATCAAGCGCGGGTCAATTGGATTTGGCTCGCAGCCGCAGTCGCCTTCGTTGAGGTTTTGGCCACATTCTATGCATAAGCCCTGACAGTCTGGCCGGCAAACGGGCTGGATGGGTGTTTCCAGCACAGCCAGTTCACGCACCAGGGGCGCCAGGTCAATAAAACCATCATCCCCGATGGCATGCTCACCTTCCGGCGCGGTATGCGGCGGGTAGTAGAACATGTCGTCCATCTGCATGGAGATGGACGTGGTGGCTGGTTCCAGGCAGCGCACGCACTGCCCAACCAATGTGCTGTTCAGCGTGCCGCTCAGGTACACACCCTCTGAGGTACGCGTGGCCGTAAATATGCCTGCCAATGGGCTTAATGTTAAATCTTCCACCTCGATAGTGGGATAGTCTAGTTCAATGGTTCGACTCGTGCCCAACGTAGCTTCTAAAAAGAAACCAAAGTTAAAGCGTAGTCGTGAAGGGCGTTTATTTGTCATGAGGTCCCTCCCTTCTGTTAAAGTTAGGGATGGAGTATAACATACGCTTATCGAAACATAAAAAAGGCTCATCTGTTTATTAACGGATACAGGAGTGTGAAGATGACAAAACTGTTGGTGGCAACGCACAATAAAGGGAAGGTGGCCGAGTTTACCGACATGCTGCAGGATCTAGAAATCGAATGGCTCAGCCTGGATGACGTTGGCGTGACGGAGGATGTTGAAGAAACGGGCCTCACCTTTCGCGAAAATGGTGTGCTGAAGGCGCGAACCTATGCCGCTGAAACCGGTCTGCTCACTCTGGCCGATGATTCTGGCCTGGAAGTGGACGCGTTAGACGGTGCGCCAGGCGTGTACACGGCGCGGTATGGTGGGACGGGGTTAACGGCCGTTCAGCGCTACCAAAAGTTACTCAACGACCTCAAACAGGTACCCGCGCCGCAGCGCACAGCCCGCTTTCGCTGCGTGATCGTCCTGGCCGCGCCAGATGGCGCCCTGTTGGGCGAGTCTGAGGGGGTGTGCGAAGGGCGCATCGCCCTGGCCCCGACGGGTGACAACGGTTTTGGCTACGATCCCATCTTTTATTTGCCGCAGTTTGACCAGACAATGGCCCAGCTGGCAGCCGCGCAAAAGCACCAGATCAGCCATCGCGGGCGAGCCATGCAGGCCATTGCTCCACGGCTGCGGGCCGTGCTGCAAGGCCGCCCCGGTTAGCGCAGAAGTTGCTGTAAATTAGGCGACGTTTAGGTTGTGCGTTTACCGTACATCTGGCCTGTAGCAACTTGATCGATGTGGGTGCGGGATGATTCACAGCACACGGCCGTTCCTTCCGACATACTTTAGACAAATTGCCCACAGTGTTGAGAAGTTGTCTTTAGTTCTTGAAGGAGTGATAAGATGAAAGCGGTTTTAGTGGTTGATGACAATTTAGCAGTGCGCATGGTGCTCACAGATTTTCTCACCATGGCTTTCCCCGCCACCCGTGTTTTGCAGGCGGAAAATGGTGCTGACGGGCTGGTCCTGGCCCAGGCAGAACGGCCGGATGTAGTATTGATGGATGCAGAAATGCCGGTCTTGGACGGCTACGCGGCCGCCAAACAGCTGCGTCAGATGGCTGAAACACGCGCCATTCCCATCATTGCCATTTCCAGCGGCACCAGTAACAATGAACTTGTCAAGGGGCTGCGCAGCATCGCCGACCGCTCCTTGCCCAAGCCGTTTACGGCTGATGAGCTGCTGCAAACGGTGGCCGGGGTGTTGTCCCGGCAGGTGGTGTTGAGCTACTAAACAGTTGAGAGATTTTATTGGGTGTGGACGGCCGTTTCTAAAAAGGAACGGCCGTTTTTGTTTACGCGCCGCGCCGCTTTGCCAGAAATTCTTGCACCAGCTGCGCCACCCGCTCGGGAAATTCCAGCATCATCATATGCCCCGCTTCTTCAATGAGGGCAAACTCGGCCTGGGGCAGATGCTCCGCCAGAAAGTGGCCAAACCTGGCCGGGGTCATCTGGTCATGGCCGCTGCTGATCACCAGCGTGGGTAGGGCGATCTCCGTCAGGCGGTCCCGCACATCGAACTGAGCGCAGGCCAGAAAGTCATTCAGCATCACCTCAGGTGGGCAGTTGAGCATGCTGCGCCGGTTGGCAGTTATCAGGTCTGGATCGGGTTGTGTGCCCCAATAAAATTGATTCAGTAAGTCGACGGTAGCCGCAAAATCAGCCTGAATGCCCTCGGTGAAGGTGGGGGCCACGCGCAGCCTGGCCCCAGTGCCCAGCAGGACCAATCCCACCACGCCGGGCGGTGGCGCCAGGCCAATTTGTTGGGCGATGGCCCCGCCCATCGAATGTCCCAGGACCACAACATTTTCCAGTTCCAGCGCCTGAATAAACTGAATAACATCCTGCGCATACTCCCCAACGGTCTGGCGGCCGGGCGCGGTGGAACGGCCGTGTCCAGGCAGGTCGAGGGCGTAGACGGCCGTTTGCGGCAAGCGGCGCAGCGCTCCGGGCCAGGTCAGGTGGGAACTGCCCGCTCCATGTATCAGCACCAGCGTTTGTCGGGCATCGGCGGGTAGAAACGGGGCATAAAAAAGATCGGTGTGGGGCAGGGCGATGGTTGGCATGGGCAAAGTGTAGCCCTGGCCCGGCGCTAAGACAACCAAAAGCTGCTTTAACTCAGGGTGAGCATTTGTTTTGCTAATTTGTGCCCCTCTGCGCTGACCGCTAGAATCTATTTACCCTTTGCGTGGCAGAGAGAAGAGAAGCAACAAAAGGAAGAAATAATGGAACGGTTTGTGATTGAAGGAGGGCACCCGCTCAGTGGAACGGTCAAGGTTAGTGGCAACAAAAATGCAGCCCTCAAGCTGCTGCCCGCCTGCCTGCTGACGGATGAGCCTGTTATACTGCACAATATTCCCCGTATTCAAGACGTCATGTTTACCCTGGATTTGCTGGCCGATTTGGGCGCTGAGGTGACCGACCTGGGCAATGGCAGCTGGCGCATTCACGCGGCTGAAGTTCGCAAAACGGAGCTGGACAGCCACCTGGCCAGCAAAATTCGCGCCTCGTTTGTGTTTTCCGGGCCGATGTTGGCTCGCATGGGGCAGGTGACGCTGCCCTTGCCGGGTGGTGATGTGATTGGCGGACGGCCGTTGGACACCCACATCCGGGCGTTGGAGGCGTTGGGAACGGCCGTAGAAATGAAAACACGCGGTCTGTTTCACATGAATGCCGACGGCCTCAAAGGGGCTGGTTACCTGCTGCTGCCCGAAGCCAGCGTTACCGCCACGGAAAACAGCATCATGGCCGCTGTGCTGGCCAAAGGCGAAACCGTTATCGACAATGCCGCCTGCGAACCGCACGTGCGCGATTTGTGCAACTTCCTCAATAGTCTGGGCGCGAGCATCATCGGCGTCGGCAGCAACCGGCTGACAATTGAAGGTGTCGACCGCCTGCGCGGTGGCGAGTTCCGCCTGGGGTCGGACTTCATGGAAGTGGGCAGCTTTATTGGCGCAGCGGCCGTTACCGGGGGCGAAATTCGCATTCAGGATGCCCAGCCGGAAAATCTGGGCATGATCCGCATTGTGTATGAAAAGCTGGGCGTGCACTGGTACGATGACGGCCAGGATATTATCGTCCCCGCCAACCAGTCCATGCAGATTAAACCGGCGCTGGGTGGGCGGATTCCCGAAATTAAGCCGATGCCCTGGCCCGGCTTCCCCCCGGACCTGATGAGCATCGCCGTGGTCATTGCCACCCAGTCGGAAGGCTCGGTGCTGCTGCATGACTGGATGTATGAAAGCCGCTTCTTCTTTGTCGACAATCTCACCTTCATGGGGGCGCGCATTGTGCTGTGCGATCCGCACCGGGTGATGATTTTGGGGCGTAACCGGCTCAACGCCAGCCCGCACGGCGTACCCAGCCCAGATATTCGCGCCGGTATGGCCATGATCTTGGCGGCTTTGTGCGCCACAGGCACCAGCACTATTAACAATATTCAGCAGATTGATCGCGGTTACGAGCAGATTGAGGCGAAGCTTCAAGGGCTTGGGGCGCATATCGAGCGGGTTTCGTAATACTTTGGCCGACATTGCCCGAAAATTGATTTGACCGGCCTCTCTGGCTTAGGTATAATTTTCCGTCGTTTACAGGATGCAACGAGGTCATTACCCTTGTTTTTTGACAAGATTGAGTTGGGTAAAGGCCGTTAAACTCAGTGGATAATAACCTCAGGGCTTCAAGCCCTGGTTTTTTTAGGAGAACTTCTTATGGTAAAGCGTACTTATCAACCAAAAATTCGCCGCCGGAAACGGGTTCACGGCTTTCGTCAGCGGATGAAGACCAAAGGTGGCCGCGATGTGTTGCAGAGCCGCCGCGCCAAAGGGCGTCATAAACTGACTGTGGAAATGAACGATCACGTCAAACGGATTAACTGGAACGGTTCCTCGGCTACGGCTTACCGCTCGGTGAAACGTTTTGGCGGGGGTAAATAATACCCTCCGGTTGTTTAATGTATGCTGCCACCCCCCCATCGCCTGAGGCCTGCAGCTGACCTGAAAGCAGTGCAGCAGCACGGGCGCAGCTGGCGTCACCCGCTTTGTATCCTGGTGGTAGGGCGGGGAGGTGCCGAAGCAAGCCGGTTTGCCTTTGTGGCCAGTCGGCGTGTAGGGAAGGCAGTGGTACGGAACCGGGTCAGGCGTTACTTGCGTCAAGCTGTTCGTTTGCACCTGGACAAAATTCAACCGGGCTGGGATTGTGTATGGATAGCACGGCCGCTTTTGCCTAAGGCTACTTTTGCCGAGGTAGAAACGGCCGTTTTGCAGTTATTGGCACAGGCGAAGCTCATTCCTGGTTCTTACCGACCAGAAACTGATTGAGGGCTTGTTTGGCAGGGTACCGGTAAGCTGAAAAATTAGTGCAAATCTAACACAAATTTTTTCAGATGATGTATGATGTGGGCATGAAGAAAATTGCGCTACTTTTGATTCGTTTGTACCAACGGACCATTTCTCGGCTTACACCGCCTAGCTGTCGTTTTCACCCCACCTGTTCACATTACAGCTATGAAGCTATCGAAAAATACGGATTTATGAAAGGCGGTTGGCTGGCCGTGAAGCGCATCGGCCGGTGCCATCCATTTAATCCAGGCGGGTATGATCCGGTACCCTAACTTATTGATTTCACAGCAATCATTGGCATTGCTTTTGCGGAGGCATTCTTTGTTCATTGCAAAACGGCCGTTATCCCGGCTCCTATTACTTGTACTTCTCCTGGCGACATTGGGTTTAACTGCGTGTTCCAGAAGCGCTACGGCACAAAACTGGCCTGGCCTGTCAACCGACGGCGAAAATCTATATGTGGCTTATGGTTCAGGCGTTTTAGGTTTAGAGGCAGCATCGCAAGATTTGCTCTGGTCTTACAAACCAGCAAGTGCGACATTGTTTTTTTATGCGCCGCCCTCAGTGGAAAACGGCCGTGCCATCGTAGGTGATTTTGGGGCTGCCCAGGGTCTCTTCTCTCCCCAAACCGTTGTTTCAATTTACGCGCTGGATGTCACCGGCAATACGGTTCAAACTGAATGGACCCGGAACGATCTGGCCAAAGATCGCATTGTTGCTGCTCCGTTGCAGGTAGATGGCGTCGCCTATGTGGCCACAGCCGATAACCAGTTATTGGCGCTGGACGCTGAATCAGGCAATGAGCTGTGGCGCTTTACGGCCGATTTTTCCATTTGGGCCCAGCCAACGTACTATGAAGGCACCCTGTTTGTCGCCTCTTTAGATCGCCATCTCTATGCAGTGAATGCGGCGGACGGCAGCGAAAAGTGGGCCGTGGAGCTGAGCGGTGCCATGTCGGCTCAGCCCATTGTCAATCCCGATGAAAATCTGGTGTATGCCGCCAGCTACGACCGCGAAGTCCATGCGCTGGATATTGACACCGGCAGTGAAGTGTGGTCTGTACCCGCATCAGATTGGGTGTGGAGTGCCCCAGCCCTGGCTGATGGCACGTTGTATTTTGGAGATAGCAGCGGGAACGTGTTTGCCGTGGATGCTGCCAACGGCGACGTTTTGTGGGAGAGCGGTGTGCATACCATGAACGTGGTAACGGGCGCTAACCAAAACCCACCTGCGCAAATTAAAGGGGCCATACAAGCCAGCCCGGTGGTGCAGGATGGCGTTGTTTATGTGGCATCTTTGGGCAACGAACAAAGTGAAGAGGGACTCTTGGTAGCGCTGGATGCAGCCGACGGCGCAGAGTTGTGGCAAGCAACAACCCCGGCCCCGCTGTTTTCTACTCCGGTTATTGTGGGAGATACCATTATCGTGGCCTTGCAGAGCGAGGTTGGGATTTTGCAGGGATACAAACTTGAGACAGGTGATCTAGATTGGAGCTACCAACCGCCGCAGGCGAGCGAGGAATAGTTGGCAGTTTTTCAGATCGTGAGCATCGATTATAGGCAGCAATATGGTGGTAAGATCGCCACATTGCTTTAAACAGGACTTAATCACCTTATGTGGGATTTATTAATAATCAATCCAATTACCAATGCCTTGTTGTGGCTGTATGACATCTTGGGGAACAATTTTATCCTGGCCCTGACTGTCTTTACCATTTTCACTCGAATTTTGATGCTGCCATTGAACCTGCGGCAGCAGCGCAGTATGGTAAAAACGCAGGAGATACAGCCACAAATTCGCGCCATCCAGCAGAAGTACAAAGACAACCCCCAGAAAATGCAGGAAGAGTTCCAAAAGATTGGCTACAATCCGGCGGAAAGCTTGAGCGGTTGTTTGCCTATGCTGGCGACCATGCCCATCTTGTTTGGTTTGTTCCAGGTTTTGCGCCTTGTTTTGGGCTCTACGCCGCAGACATTGTTTGAGCTAACACAGCGTGTCTATTCTGGCATCGACTTGACCAACCTGCTGCCAATTGAGAGCAACTTCCTCTGGCTGAACTTGGGTCAGCCGGATCCGCTGTACATTCTGCCTATCCTGGTGTTTGTGACGATGTTTGTGCAGACGAAGTTCACGTCGCCTTCAACGCCAAAAAAGGACGATGCAGCCAAAAACAAGAAGGGCGGCAAGGAGCAGGCGGATGATCCCACGGCCGCAATGACTCAGTCGATGCAGTACACCATGCCGATCATGTTTGGCTTCTTTTCGCTGTCCTTCCAATCTGGGCTTTCAATCTACTTTGTGCTTTCGAACCTGATTGGTATTGCCCAGGGGTTATATACGCGCCGGATAATGGAAGCCGAGAAAGAGGCGATGGCTTTGGCCAAAGAGCGCAAGGCGATAGGGCTAAATGGTGGCGGGATTGTCGCCGAGACGGAAGTGCCAGAACCTGAACCAATGCCAACAATTATAGAGAATCAGAGTAAGTCTACACAGGGCAGCAGCCGCAGCCAGGATCAATCGAAGCGGAAACGCCGGTCGGCCAAACGGTAAGCTGCGCCCGACCCGGCAGCCCACTGCTTTTAGCTGCCAGGTGTGTTTAGCAAGCATAAAGGGGTTACTATGTCTAACAAACGTGAGATTCAGGCTCGGGGGTCGGATGTTGAGAAAGCGATTCAAGCCGGGTTACAGAAGTTAGGGGTTAGCCGGACGGAAGTGATTATTGAGGTGGTGGATGAAGGGAGCCGTGGTTTGTTGGGAATTGGCAGCCGGGACGCCGTGGTGCGTCTGACGGCTTTGTCTGCACCGCCGCCGCCACCACCACCGCCAGCGCCAAAACCGGTGCCGCAGCAAACGGCCGTTCCTACACCTAAACCTGCCCCCAAACCCGCCCCGAAGAAAGAAATAGCCGTACCCGCCCCTGCTAACGGCCGTGAAGCTGAAATTACCGATGCCGACCCGGAAGAAAAAGAGATGGCCCTCAAAATGATTGCCACGCTCCTGGCTAAAATGGATGTCGAAGCGGAACTGGCCGTGTCCGTTTCTGATCCGGATGATTTAACTGGGCGCCGGGTCAACGTTATTGACATTGAAGGGGACGATTTGGGCGTTTTGATTGGTCCGCGCGGTGAAACGCTGAACTCCATCCAATACCTGACGCGGCTGATGGTGGGTAACCAGCTGCAAAAGCGTGCTTCGTTTGTGGTGGATGTGGAAGGATACCGCCGCCGGCGGCAGCAGGCGCTGGCTCGCCTGGCGGAACGCATGGCTAAAAAGGTGGTTACCCGCCGTAGCCCGGTTAGCCTGGAGCCGATGCCGCCGCACGAACGGCGCATCATTCACATGACGCTGCGTGACAATGATGAGGTTTACACGCAAAGCTCCGGTGAAGGCAATCGGCGCAAGGTGCGTATTCTGCCGAAATAGTAGTTGCCACAGAGAGAGATAAAATAAAAAGGCCAGAGGATTCCTCTGGCCTTTTTTGATCTTGATCCGTCGAGCTTTACGCTTCGTGGATGGTGACGCTGTTCATCTTGTCACCCTGGCGAATGGTGTTGACTATGTCCATGCCGCTGGTGACTCGGCCGAAGACGGTGTGATGGCCATCTAAATGCGGCTGAGGTGCGTGAGTGATAAAAAACTGGGAGCCATTGGTGCCGGGGCCACGGTTGGCCATCGACAGGTAGCCAGTGCCGTGTTTGTGCGGGTTGCCCACAAACTCATCTTTAAAGTTGTAGCCCGGTCCGCCTCCGCCCGTACCGGTGGGGTCGCCACCCTGGATCACAAAGTTGGAAATAACGCGGTGAAAGGCGACGCCGTCGTAATACCCTTCCCGCGAGAGAAAAACAAAATTGTTCACGGTTACGGGCGCGTGTTCGGCGAACAGTTCCAGCTCGATGTCGCCCTTGTTGGTCGACATCGTTGCCGTGTACTTCTTGTGCAGGTCAATTTGCATTGCTGGCTGGGATTGCCATTGTTTTGCCATAAAACAGTCTCCTAAAAAAGTTGAACGCGGCGCGAGTCGCCGCTAGGTTTTGCCGCCTCGATTATAACATCAAAAATGAAACTGAAAGTGTTGGCGCTCTGGTTAGTCGATCGTGAAGTGTGAAACTTGACCAGAGCAACTTCACGCTTCAAGTTTTATAAGGCAGAAGTTTGAGCTGCTGCGGCTGCTGGATGAGCCAGCCGGCCGGGTGAAAGTGCAGCCGGTCCCCAGGTTCCAGCTGGTGGGGAATTGGTTTTTGCAGGAAGGGAAAATGGTTCACGGCCGTTTCCCACTCAGCCTCACCCAATTCCCAGCTTTGCTGCCACTGCCCATGGGGGTTGAAGGTCTGGAGATGCGTCTGAGAACGGCCGTGGCCCGCCAGCCGGACCGCTACGGCAATCTGCTGCGGCGCAAAAGCGATGGCCGCTTCAGACACGTGGCTGTGTGGTGGCAGGACGAAGGGCAACGGCCGTTCCACGCCATCGGCTCCCAGAACAAAAAAGCGGTGCTCGGCAAAAATGCGGTGGAAACCGGCCACACTGTTGCTCAACGGCGAGCCAAACAGCTGCGTTTGCGCCTGGTGGGCCGTGCCGACTGGGTCCTCCAGATAGCTGCCCGCCCGCACCATGCCGCGCATGATCCAGCCGCCGCTGATGCGGTAGAGATGGTTGGGCGTGGTGGCAAATACGGCCGTATTTTTGAACAGTGCCGTTTCCAGCAGCGTTACCTGCTGTGGCTGTGCGCTGTGAACGTCCAGCAGCAGCAGCTGGGGCCGGTGCGGCGGATTGACCACCAGAAAGTCGCGTCCATCGGCCTGGGTGAAAGCGCCAAAGCGGTAACCCGGCGCGCTGTTAAACAGCGTCGTCTCGCTGATCTTGCCGCCGATGCCCGCGCGGACCAAGCGTACCTGTTCCCCGTGCCGGGTGATGATGAGCAGACGGCCGTTGGGCTGCACAAACAGCGCCTCGATGAAGCCATCCACCTGGAGCAAGGTGCGCAGTCCGGTGGTGTTGGTGGGGATGGCCGGCGTTGGCGTTGGCTGGTGGCACGCCGGGCAGCCGCGCCGGTTGGACGGAAAATCGAGGCCGCAGTGGGGGCAGGTGCGCAAGTTTTGGGCATATTGCTGGAGGAGGTGGGCGGGAAACGGCCGTCGCTCACCTTTGTCGAAGGTGCGGTGTAGATAATGCAGCAGGTCGTCAGACAGTGTTTCCGGCGGGCGGGCGCGGGGTGGATAGGTGACGCTGCCGTCCAAAATGGAGATACCAGCCGTGGCGCGGGCCTGGAGCGATTTGTGCTGCCGGTGCACCCCGCCGTAGGGATGTACCTGGAGCAAAATTTTCACCAGCAGCACGGTAAAGGCATACCAGTCGGTGAGGGGGGTGAAAAA
>CAUJGI010000720.1 GCA_963169155.1 Chloroflexota bacterium | reverse complement strand
CAACTTGCGGCACACCACACCAGCACTGCGGCGAGGCAATTTCCGCATCATGTATGCCAATGAGTGGGTGGTGGTGTACCAGCGGCAGTACCGGGGGCAAACGGCCGTTGTTGCCTTCAACATGGGTGATCGTGAGGAAATCATCATTGCGCCGCCTGGTTTTGCCCTGTACCTGGAAGAAAAGCTGAACCCCACAGGCCAGCCGTTTACCGCCAACAGCACCATGACGCTGCCACCGAAAAACGGCCGTGTCTGGGTCGGCAGCTCCTAATTCCAGTGGTACAAATGGCTAATGCCAAACGCTCTCACTTTTTTCTATTCCTTAACGGCAGGCTTGCCAGAATGCCGGTAATATATAAAAATACCGGCATCATCCTGTGTATTTGCTGTTGGCCGCACCCCGCAGCGCCAAACCAAGATGGTAATAATCAAAGTAAGCAGAGTCCGCTTCAATAGGACCCGGTGGCTTACATTGACCCCTCAACCCATCACAAGATGTAATCCGGTTTTATAAAAAAGGTGGACACCAAATGAGTAACGCCAAAGTTCGAACCCCAGTTGATCCCAAAGACGCTTTTGTCCTTGTTGTCGAAGACAACGTCTCCAACTTTGTGTTGATCGCCCGGCTGCTGGCCTTTATGGGCGTGCAAAAGTGTGAGTGGAAAACAACTGGCTGGGGCGTGGTAGATTTTGCCAACACCATGGCTCGCGTGGACCTTATCCTCATGGATTTGCGCCTGCCGCACGAAGACGGCTATGAAGCACTCAAACAAATCCGCACCGATCCTCACCTGCAAAATACGCTGGTTGTGGTTGTCACCGCTCACGGCAGCAGCACCGAAATGCAAAAAGCCCGGGAAGCCGGTTTTGATGGCTTCTTGTCTAAACCGTTGGATGCCGATCGTTTCCCCGAACAAATAAAACAAATTCTAAGCGGAGAGTCTGTCTGGGATTTGGGAATCTAAATCCGTATGCCTGCCTCATTGAATCTTCTCAAAATCAATTCCGAAGATGGTGAAGAAAGGCGCAAAGGCGCCCTGCTCCAGGCGCTTGTGGGAGTCCTGACGATTCTCAGCATCATCCGCGCAGTTTTTGAGATTTTTCAACCTACCCAGGTTTCCACGCAAACGGCCGTTGCCCAGGGAGTGACCTCGCTTCTTTTTGGCCTGTTTTGCCTGTGGGTCATTCACACAGGCCGCATTCGCCTGGCCACGCACCTCTTTTTTACGGTTCTCAACCTGATTTTTTTTGTCCTGCTGGTCACCACTACCCGCAACCTGTTTTTTCCTTACCTCATGCTGATCTCCATTGTCGCCGTTGCCACTCTGGACTCGGTGCGTTCGTCGGTTGTGTACAGTGCCGTCACGTTAGCGGCCGTATCTTCTTTTTTCCTGCTGTCTAACACGTTTGTTCTGCTTAACGTCGTGGAGTACGTGGTCACTTGCTTAGGCATCAGCGTGGTGTCGTGGGCCACATCCGACTACCTCCAGTCAGCGTTGCGCAATTCCAAAACGCTGGCGGGGGAGCTGCTGTCGCAGAGCAACCTGCTGCAGCGGCGCGCCCAGCAGCTGCAATTTAGCGCAGAGATTGCCGAAAAAGGCAGCAGTTCGTTAGATTTGGCCCAGCTGCTGCAAGAAACGGCCGTGCTCCTCAAATCCCAGTTCAGCTTCTACCACGTCGCCATCTTCCTGGCCGATGTGGGTAAAAAAGAGCTGCGCCTGCGCGAAGTTGCCACCGACGTACACATCGATTTGGTGAATTTGCAATACCGGCTGCCCATGGACAACCATTCCACCGTTGGCTGGGTGGCGCTGCACCGTGAACCGCGCGTGGTGAATGATGTGTTGACGGACCCCACCTACAAAGAAGAGCCATTCCTGCCCAACACCCGTGCCGAGCTGGCGCTGCCGCTGGTGGCTCGCGGTGAAATTCTGGGGGTCGTGGACGTGCAAAGCGACCAGCCCAACCATTTTGCCCCGGAAGATATCGCCATTTTGCAGATCATTACCAACCAGATCGCCATCAACATCGACAACGCCCGCCTCTTTGCCCGGACGGAATCACGCCTGAACGAAACGCGCATTTTGTACGAATACAACTCGCTGCTCTCCAGCACACTGGATGTGGGCGAACTGCATCGCCGCGCCGCCCGGGCCTTAACCACCTGGCTGCAGGCCTCGCGCTGCACCATTTATGCCTGGAACCAGGGAGAGCAAACGCTGACGGCTCAGGTCGATTTTCTTTACGACTTGTCCAAGGGAGCCGTCGACAAATATTTGCTTGATCTACCGACAAGGGATTTGCGCATGCTGCCTGGTGTGCGCCAGGTGCTGCAAAGCGGTCAGCCCAAGGTATGGCGGCTGGATGATGCAGAGATTGATGCCCCAGAGCGCGACGGGCTGGAGGAAATTGAGCAGTACAGCTTCCTGGATGTACCGCTGGTGCAGGGCCTCAACACGCTGGGTCTGGTGCGCCTGTACCGCGCCAAAACCCAGGTTGGCTTTTCCGACAGCGAGATTCAGCTCACGCAGGCAATGGCCAATGAAACGGCCGTTTCCATTGCCAACGCCAGCCTCACCTCAGAAACCCAGGCCCGCGTCGCCCAGCTCAGCTCACTCAACCGGCTCAGTCTGGCCCTGTCCGAAGCCCCCAATCTGGAAGCAGTGTACAAAGCCACCCGGCGCGAAATTTTGTCCCTGGTGGAGGCAACCGGCCTGGCCATCTTCTTGCTGACCGAAGATGAACGCTATTTAAACTGGCTCTACCTGTACGAATACGGTGAGGAAGTTGATCTGTCCGCCGTGCCGCCAATTTCGGTCGAGCGCGGCTTGAGCGGCCACGTGGTTCGCACCCGCAGCATCTTGAATATTCAAGCAACGGCCGAAAATCTGGTTAAATTCAACACGTTTAAGGTCGGTAAACAGGACGATATAGAAGAATTCTGGCTCGGCATTCCGCTGATTGTTACCAACAAGCTCATTGGCGTCCTCTCATTGCAAAACCTGGATGCCTTCAGCGACCGCGACATCGAACTGCTCAGCACCATTTCTGGGGCGTTGGCCATCGCCATCAACAACCTGCTCCAGCTGGAAGCGATCCAAAAAGCGTTGGCCATCCAGTTCGAGCAGCGTCTGCAAATACAAACGGCCGTTGAAGTTGCCGCCGCCGCCACCAGCATTTTGGATCTCGATACCCTGACCCAGCAGGCCGTCGAGCTAATCAAAGAGCGCTTTAAGCTGTACTACGTCGGCCTTTTCCTGGTTGAAGACGACCATGCCGCCCTCAAAGCCGGTACCGGTGAAGCGGGTGAAGCCCAACTGGCAGCCAAACGCCGCCTGCAAGTCGGTGGCCAATCGCTCATCGGCGGGGCCACCAATGACGGCCGACCGCGTATTATCCAGGACGTCACCACCAACGAAGAGTGGCTGCCCAACCCGCACCTCCCCGACACCCGCTCCGAGCTGGCCCTGCCGCTGCGCGTGCGCGGTGCCACCATTGGCGCCCTGACGGTACAAAGCATCACCCCCAACCTTTTCAGCGACGAGATGATTGCCGCGCTGCAAATCATGGGGGATCAGCTGGCGGTGGCCATTCAAAATGCCCAGCTGCTGGCCCACGCCGAAGCGCGCGCCCAGCGCCAGGCGTATCTAAACGAAATTAGCGCCCAGCTCCACCAATCGGCCGATGTGGAAACAATTGTTAGCCTTGGTTTGCGGGCCTTATCGAAGCAGCTGCAAGGAACGGCCGTTGAACTTCAGCTCGGCCGACAAAAACAAACACCATGAGCAATTCCGACGCCGCATTCGAAAATCAACCCAATACGTCGGCCTTCTTGGACACCACCCTGCCCAACCTGGCCCGCATTTTTGACTACCTGGTGGGCGGCACCGCCAATTTTGAAGTGGACCGCCAGGCAGCCGAGCAAATGCTAAGCATGCTGCCTTCTCTGCGTAAATGGATTCGCCTGCGCCGCGCCTTTATTCAAGAAGCGGCCCAGCTGCTGCACCGCGAAGGCTTTACCCAGTTCCTGGACCTCGCCTCCGGCATGCCATCCGACGATCATTTGCATGCCTTTGCTCCCGACTGCCGCATTGTTTATTCCGATATCAACCCGGTGGCTGTGAGTTACGGCCGTAGTCTCTTCAGCGACCGTGACAAAATTGCCTACATCCGGGGCAACGGCCAGGAGCCAGAGTCCATTTTGATGTCGCCCGAAGTGCTCAAGCTGATCCGCCTGGACGAACCGGTTGCTATTGGCTTAAATGGCTTGCAGCTGTTTTTGGCCGAGCGTCACGTGCAAAATCTGGCCCGGACCTTGTTTGAATGGGCACCCAAAGGCTCCAAATTGTTCCTGGTGTTTCAAACACATGGCATCCTGGAAATGCCGCAAACTTACTATGAATTTCTGACCATGTGTCGGGAAGCCCACCTGCCCATTCAGCTGCACACGCTGGAAGCATGTGTGGAAATGCTGCGCCCCTGGCATCCCAGCCTGGTGGAGCCGATCACCCAATTTCTGGGGCTGCCCGATGACTTTATTACGCCAGCTGATCGTGAAGGCATCGGCATGGCGTTTTATGCCGCCTTTTTGCTAAAGCAGGACATCATTCACTAACCATTTAACCGATGCAAGAGCAAGAGAAGGTAGACCTGAACGCAGTAATTTTGGGGGATGTTGACCCCGTTGTCTTAGAGACGACGCTGTACAACGCCTTCATTCGCCACGCCATCGACAACCGGGGCGTGCTTACCTCACCCCGGCGCGGGCGGCAGGTGGCCACCCAGCTGGTAGCGGTGGTGCAGCAGTACCTGGCCTACGAAGCCAACGAATCGGATATTACGGCCGTTGCCACCCAACTGGCCGAACAAGGCATGGCCATCATTACCGCCACGCAAATGATGCGTGCGCTGCTGCGGGCCCTGCTCAATTCGGTCGATGTCGTTACCATTCGCCGCCTCAATGACTTTCAAATTCTCTTCCTGGAAAAACTGGCCAACGCCCGCGAAATTGTGCAGCAGCGCTTCCAGGAAACCTCCCAGGTGGCGCTGCAGCGCGCGCTCCATGCCCAGCTGGAACAGCAAATCACCCTGCACGAGGCGCAAAAGCAGCGCAACGATAACCTGAACCAAATTTTGCAGCTCAACGCCCGCCTCAGCCAGGCCAGCGACGAAGCCGCCCTGCTGCGCGACGCGGTGATTGGTATCTGCCAGGCGCTGGACATCACCCACGTAACCCTGTTTGAGGCGATCCAGTCTCCGGCCGATTGGCGAGTCATTACCACCACCGCCCCCTTCCTGAACCAGGGCGACCCCGCCCCCAACGACACCAGCAGTCTGCTTACGGCCGCCCTGCACAAAGAGGGCGAAGCAGTGCGTGCCTACCAGACCGAACAGCGGCAAGACGGCATTGCCGTGGGCATCATCTTGCGCGTAGGGCCGCACCTCATGGGTGCCTTGGTGGCCCATCACGACAACCTGGTGACCGAAAGCTACGAAGAGTACCTGATCCTGGTGCGCACCTTTGCCCAGAACCTGGCCGCTCTGTGGCACAACCTGTACCTGCTCAGCCAGACGCAGCAGCGCGCCCACGAGCTAGAAATTTTGCACGGCCGTTACCTGGACAGCATCTGGAACACGCCGGAAGCCACCCTCCAAGCCCGCGCCAACGAGATGAGCCTGGACATTTTGCGTGATCACGCGGGGGGCACCACACTGCAGCTCAGCAGCGACGCCGCTTTCCCCCTGCAAATCGGCGACAACAGCTTTGGCCACATTCGCATTCCCGGCGCAGAAAATCTAACCGAAGAAGACCGCACCTTTGTCCAGGACCTCATTCGGGAGATGGGCAGCGCCCTGAACAATGCCCAGTTTGTGCAAACCACCCGCGCCTACTCCAACCAGCTCCGCCTGGCCGCCGAGGTGTCCCGCGCGGCCACCACCATTTTGGACCAGAACCAGCTCATCCGCGAAGTCGTCGAGCTGATCCGCTCGCGCTTTAATTTGTACTATGTTGGCCTGTTTTTGGTGGACGAGGCGAGCCGCACGGCCGTTCTCCGCGCCGGTACAGGTGAGGCCGGACGGCTGCAAATTGCGCTGCAACACAGCCAGGAAATTGGCAGCGGGTCGATGATTGGTACGGCCGTTGCCACCGGGGAAGCGTGCGTCGCGCAAAACGTTCGCCAATCCCAGGCGTTTAAGCCGAACCCGCTGCTGCCAGAAACCCAGTCTGAGCTGGCCCTGCCGCTCAAAGCGGGCAGCAAGGTCATTGGGGCGCTCACCGTGCAAAGCAAACAGCAAAGCGCCTTTGCCAGCGAAACCATCACCGTGCTGCAAAGTCTGGCCGATCAGCTGGCCATCGCCATTGAAAACGCCAGCCTCTTTGCCCAGACCGAACAAACCCTGGCCGAAACCAACCGCCTCTACGCCGCCAGCCGCCGCATCGGGCAGGCCAACAATGCCTACGAGGTGTATAAAACGCTGGTAGATTTTGCCCACGCCGCCACCATCGCCGATTCGGTACAGATGATCATTGCCGATCCCAAAGCGCTGGATTTTCTCATTACGCCTGTCTCCTGGAATGACGCAACGATTGAGTTCGACGCCAATCGCCGCCTGCCGCGGGAGCCATTCAACTTTGCCGACGCGATTGTCCAAAGAGACGTAGTTACCATTGCCAATGTGCCCGCAGACCCGGAGGCAGACAGCTACACCCGGGCGCTGTTTGCCCAAAACGAGCTGCACGCCGCCGCAATGATCCCCATCTATCTGGAACAAGAGTGGTTTGGCACGTTGATTCTGGCTCACAAAACGCCCAATGCATTTGTCAACGCGCCCCTGCAATCTATCCGCACCCTGGCCGACCAGGCGGCGGCTACCCTGGCCAACCAGCGCCTGCTGCGCCAGACAGACCTGTTGTACCGCATTGGCCGGGCCCTCAACCAGGCCATCACCCGTGATGATGCCCTGGAGCTTGCCGTGCAGGAAATCAAGGTGTACACGGGAGCTTTCCAATGCCGCTTTGTGCTGTACGAACGCGGCGACGGCAGCGGCAGCCTGGCAGCCTGTTCCAACCGCGACCTGCTGGCCAAGCCGTACCGGCTGCCCCTGTTGGGAGATTCGGTATTTGAGTGGCTGAGCAAAGAGCAAAAGCCGCTGCTGCTTTCCCCGAGCGAAGCGTCGCTGCCGGCGGACGCCATGAAACAGCATGTGCAGCAGTTTGGCGCGGATGCCTCGCTGCTGATTCCGGCGGCCAGCCAGCAGGAACTGCTGGGCTACCTGGCCATTGATTCGGTGGGCGGGGAACGGCCGTTTACCCGCTCCAACCTCCTCTTTGCCCAAACCGTGGTCGATCACCTCACCACCCAGCTGGAAAATATCAAGCTGCTGGATGAAGCGCTGCTCCGCGCCCAGGAACTCATCACCCTGAACCAGGTGCAGTCCAACATCTCGCGCGTGCTGGACCTGACGCTGCTGGCCCGGATTATTTACGGCGAAGTCGGCCGTTTGCTAGACAACACCATCTTCCACCTGGCGCTGTACGAGCCAGACGGCCGTACCTACAAACCTATCCTCACCATCATTGAGGATGAAGCCATCATCCTGCCTGGCCGCGCCCTGCTGCCCGGCGAACCGCTGCATGACTTCCTCAACCAGGGAAAACCGCAGCTGCTAGACGGCCACACCGCGCTGGTGCAAACCGAGATAATCAGTTCCCGCGGACGCCGCCCGGAAGCCACGTTGTGGGTGCCGCTGCTGCAAGATGAAGCACCGATCGGCCTGGTTTGTGTGCAATCCTATGAGCCGTATGCCTACGGCGACAGCGACATCCAGCTGCTGCGCAGTGTGGCCACCCAAACCAGCCTGGCCATCGCCAACGCCCAGCTGTTTGCCCAGACCCAACGGCAAAACGAAGATTTGCGCGAGCTGGACAAGCTGAAGACGCAGTTCCTGGCCAACATGTCCCACGAGCTGCGCACGCCGCTCAACTCCATCATTGGCTTCTCACGCGTCATTCTCAAAGGGATCGACGGTCCCATCACCACCGCCCAGGAAGAAGATTTGCAGTCGATCCATACCAACGGGCAGCACCTGCTCATGCTCATCAACGAAATTCTGGACATGGCCAAGATTGAAGCGGGCAAGATGACGCTCAACTTTGAGACGATCAATGTGCATACGGCCGTTGCCCCCACCTACGACACCATTCGCGGCCTCATCGATAGTTCAAAGGTGAATCTCGTCTGGAACGTGCCCAAGGATTTGCCGGAGATGAGGGCCGACCCCATTCGCCTGCGCCAGATTATGCTCAATCTGCTGTCTAATGCCGCCAAATTCACCGAAGAAGGCGAAATTCGCCTGCACGCCTATGCCGAAACCGACACGATCCACATCCTCGTGGAAGATACCGGCATTGGCATTGCCAGTGAAGATTTTGACAAGTTATTCATGCCGTTTGCCCAGGTCGACAGCTCCACCACCCGCACCGCCAGCGGGACAGGGCTGGGCCTACCCATCACCAAATGGCTGATTGAAATGCATCATGGGTTTATTAAATTTGCGAGTCGTTTAAATGAGGGCTCAACGTTCCATGTAGTTTTGCCGGTGCATCAGAGTAACGATCAGCCGCTGGAAATTTCCCTCGCACAAGCAACCAGTTCTTAAGCCGGAGCCACCTTCTGACGGGAGCCTCCAGGTCGAGGAGATTTCTGCTATGACATTCAAAATTGTTTGCCGTGCCTGCCACGCTAAGTTTGAGTATGAACGGCCGTTGCCCACCTGCCCCAATTGCGGCCAGGGCTGGCTGGACGCCGAATACGAATTTACCCACCCCACCCCTTCGCCCCAGGCCGCCAGCAACGGCCACCTGGCTCAGCGCGGCCAGGAATGGCGGCAAAAGCTGGCCAAACGCGGCGCTACCCTGTGGCGCTACCGCGAACTGCTGCCCGTGGTGCACGACGAAAACATCGTCAGCCTGGGCGAAGGCTGGACGCCGCTGCTGAAGGCCCACAACCTGGGGCTGATGCTCGGCCATCCCAACATCTACATCAAGGATGAGCGGCAGGGGCCAACTGGCTCTTTCAAAGACCGTCAGGCGGCCATTGCCATCAGTGTCATGAAAGAAGCGGGCATTAAGGAGGCGGTTGTCTCTTCGACAGGCAACGTGGCCATCGCCTACTCCGCCTACAGCGCCCGCGCGGGCATCAAAATGTGGGTCTTTGTCACCAGCTCTGTGCCATCGGACAAAATGCGCGAAGTGGCGCTGTACGGCTCCGAGGTGATCAAAGTAGCCGGCACCTACGACGAGGCCAAGCGCATTGCCGCCGAGTTTGCCGCCAGCAAAAATCTTTTTCTGGACCGGGGTGTCAAGGGCATTGCCGCCAAAGAGGCGATGAAAACGCTGGCTTTTGAGATAGCGGAGCAGTTGGGGAATGCCCTGGCCGGGGAACATACGGCCGTTCTCAACAGCAATCATCCCTGGCGTACCCCAGACTGGTATTTGCAGGCGGTCAGCGGTGGCTTAGGGCCTGTGGGTGTCATGAAGGGGTTTGCCGAGCTGAAGCGGCTGGGACTGGTGGAGAAGCTGCCCAAGCTGGGCCTCTTCCAGACCAGCGGCTGCGCCCCGATGGCCAACTCGTTCCGCAAGCGCCTGCCCGTCGCCGAAGCCGTCAAGGAGCCGCGCACCGACATCACCACCCTGGCCACCGGCGACCCCGGCGAGGTGTACGAGGTGCTGTGTGAACTCATCGGCCAGTACGGCGGCACCATCGAATCTATCACCGACGTGGAAGCGTTTAACGCGCTGCACCTGGTCGCCAAGATGGACGGCATTTCGGTAGAACCGGCAACGGCCGTTACCTTCGCCGGTCTCTTCAAACTCATTCGCGAGGGCAAAATCCAGCCGCATGAAACGGTGGTCATCAACTGCTCCGGCCACACCTTCCCCGTAGAAAAACATATCATCGGCGAACATTACTCGCGAGACATGACCCTGCCAGACACGGGCGAGCTGGCCAACCGCAGCCGCGAGGAAGGGCTGCTCACCGCCCTGGAAGAGCTGGACAGCCGCGTACAGCGCATTACCATCGTGGAAGACAACCCCGACGCCGCGCGGCTCATACGGCGCATTTTACAGGCCCAGGGCGACTTCCACATCGACGAGGCGCACGATGGCCATTCCGGCCTGCGGCTCATTCAGGAAACCCGCCCCAATCTGGTGATTTTAGACTTGATGATGCCTGGCCTGGACGGTTTTGGCGTGGTGGAAGCGATGAAAGCCGACCCGACGCTGAAAGAAACGCCCATCATTGTCATCACCGCTAAAGAGCTGACTGAGGACGAAAAAATGCGGCTGGATGGCCACATCGAAGCGCTGCTGCAAAAGGGGTCTTTTATGGATTCTGACCTCCTGAATGACATCCAGCAAGCACTGCCCTAAACAGCGCCAAAAGACATGAAAGAAGGGTGAATTACGGCCGTAATCCACCCTTCTTTTTTATTGCCAGTACAAACGCACCATTTTATCCGCTTGTCCTAAAAACTGTTTCAGACCAAAATGTTAATTGCATTAACGCCACTTCCTATGGCACAATTGAAATCCGTCGGTCTTAGCAAAAACTACTAAGCCTTTATGAGTAATTCGACTGTCCTACACCCAAAAATCTTGTACATCGAGGATGATCCGGCCAGCCGCCGCTTGGTTCAGCGTGTTCTAGACAACAAAGGGTATGAAGTTGTTGTCGCCGCTGACGGCCTGGAAGGCATCTCCATGGCCCGCGAGCATTTGCCCAACCTCATCTTGATGGACATCAACCTGCCCAGCATGGACGGCCGAGAAATCACCACCCGCCTGCGCAGTTTGCCCAACTTCTCCAACACCCCCATCGTCGCCCTGACGGCCAACCACAGCCCCGGCAGCCGCGAACTGGCCCTGGCCGCAGGCTGCACCGGCTTCCTCACCAAACCCATCGATGTGATCAGCTTCCCCGGCCAGGTCAGCGCCTATCTGGATGGCCTGGCCGAACCGCTCTCATTGGACGAAAAAAACGAGCATTTACAGCGCCACGCGCAAAACCTGGTCGAACGGCTGGAAAACAAAATTAACGAGTTGGAAAACGCCAACAAACGGCTGCGCGAGCTGGACCGGCTTAAGAGCGACTTCATCATCATGGTATCGCACGAGCTGCGCACGCCGCTGACGCTGCTAAGCGGCTATGCCCACCTGCTGGATGAGCAGGTAAAGCAAACCAGCGACGATTTGCTGCCCGCCGAAATGGTGTCGGGTGTGGCGGAAGGGCTTAATTTGGGCGTGAACCGCATGCGCGATGTCGTAAACGAAATCATCAAAGTGGCGCGCATTGCCTCTGGCACGCTGGACCTGGCACTGGGCCCGGTGCGCCTGTCGGAAGTGGTCGCCGATGTGTTTGAGGAATACTGCGACGTGTGCGGCAAACGCAACCTGAATGTACAGATTGGTGATCTATCTCGCCTACCCATTCTTCAAGGGGATGGCGAGCAGTTGAAATCGGCCATTTACCATATTTTTAGTAACGCGATAAAATACACGCCTGATGGTGGCAGCATTTTTGTGGTAGGCCGTGCCGTTGGTGATACGGTGGATCTCATCATTCAAGACACGGGTATTGGTGTGCCAGACAGCGAACACCGGCGCATTTTTGACCAGTTCTACACCCTTGGCTCCATTGAACACCATTCAACCAGCAAGTTTGCCTTCCAGGGCGGCGGTCTGGGGTTGGGCTTGGCGATTGTCAAAGGGATTGTGGAGGCGCACAACGGCCGTGTTTGGGTAGAAAGCGAACGCCGTGACTTTGAGCAATTCCCCGGCAGCACCTTCCACATTTTGCTTCCTATCGAGCAAGTCAGACAGGCCGTGAAACTTTAGAGTCGACAGTCATAACCACACGCTAATTGTTTTTCTCGCTCGCTTTTACAATTCACCCTACGCTTAATCAATGAATTCTTAAAATCCAGGGAAGGTAGGTTTCCTTTTGGCCTGCCTGCCTCCGCCACGCTCAGACCTTTTGTCGTCTGTTTATGAATGTCTGGAGAAATATGGCAACGCCATCCACCAACAGCGCAAAAGTTACCAAGCTCGTACCCGAGCAAAACACGCAAGAGACGCCGGTACAGGCCAGCAGCCAGCAGTGGCAGTGGGGGCTGGTGTGGGGGCTGCTTTCGCCCGTCTTTCTCGGCATTGTGCCGATTTTGGCCAAGGTGGCTTATGCGGCCGGGGTGAATGTGCTCACGGTGGTGGCCTTTCGCACCGGCATTGCGGCCGCGCTGATGTGGCTGGGCATGCTTCTCTTCAAGCGCCAGCTCATTCGCAGCTCCCTGCCCGCCGTGGTCGGCAGTCTCATTGCCGGGGCTATCAACGGCCTGGGCTCAATCTTCTTCTACACCAGTCTCACCCGAATCGACGCCTCGTTGGGGCAGCTGGTCAACATCAGCTACCTGGTATTTGTGACCGTTTTTCTACGCCTGGCCGGGCAAAAGATTTCACTGCTCACTATTTTTCGCACCGGGCTGACCATTGGGGCCATCTACCTGCTGACCCATGGCGGGGCTGGCCCGGCCGACTGGGTCGGCGTGGGCATGATGCTGTTTGCCGCCATCACCTACGCCGTGCAGCTGGTGCTGAGCCAGCGCATTATGCTAGACATTCCTGCCCCGACGATGACGCTGTATGCTATCACAGCCATGGCGGTAGTGGTCACCATTGCCTGGTTTTTTGCGCCAACTGACCTGACGCTGGTAAGTACCGCTGGCTGGCAGGCAATTGGTCTGATGGCGCTGGTAACCGCCCTCTCGCGCCTGACCCTGTTTTTGGGCGTGAAGGCAATGGGCAGCATGCAGACCGCCCTGCTGGGCGTGTTTGAGGTCGTGGTAACAATTGTGATTGCGGCCGTTTTCCTGGGTGAGCGATTAACGATGATGCAATGGGTGGGCGCGGCCGTTTTACTCGTCAGCATCTTCCTGGTGCGCTTTGAAAAAGGCGTGCCCCGCTTCGTCGACTGGTGGCAGTTCCTCTGGCGCAACCTCTTGCCGCGCAAATAACCTTCTCCCCCGCTTTTCTAATTTTCGCCGCCTTCACGCCAGAGTAGGGATTCTGTGGTACGGCCGTACATTGCCCTACGCCCATCTCTGGCAAAATAATCGGAACGATTCACCCCTCAGCGGCTTCCCATAAGCCGCGATCTACTGTGGAGCATTGATCATGAAAAAGTTTCCGTTTCTTTCCCTACTGCTCTTTGTGCTGCTGGCAGCGTGCCAGACCACGCCGGACCAAACACCAGCACAGCCCACCGCGGCCCCCATCACCGTCACCGCTGCGCCAACGCCGACCCTGGCGGCTGGGGCAACGGCCGTTCCAACGACTGCTGCCACGGCCGTATCCACCACCGCCGCCTCTAATCCGCAGTTCAACGACCTGGCGCTGCTGCCTAACCGAGCCAGCCTCAGCGCAGGCTGGCAGCAGCCGTACAATCCCCTCACCACCGAAGAGCTGTACGCCGTGTGGGACTATTCCGGCATGACGGCCGCTGACCAGTTGGAGCGGTTGTGGTACTTCAACGGCGCACTCTGGCTGGAGCGCAGCGAAGCGTGGGATATGAACAAGTATGGGGCAAACGGCCGTATGCAGGACATCTTTGTTTTTGATTACGAACCCAGCCTGGCCCCAGGCCATTACCGGGTGGTCCTAAAGGTCAACGGCGTCGAGCTGGCCAGCGCCGAACACACCATCCCCGCCAACACGGTTGGCCCGATTGTAGAGCCAGACTCGGGCTTCACCGCCGCCGTGCAGGACCACAAAACGCTGGTGCTGCGCCGCGTCGATGGCACCACCGCCGCCTGGGAATCGTTTGGCGACATTGTGGACCTGGCCTGGCTGCCCGGCGGGCAACACATTGTGTACAGCGAACAGATCGTGGTGAATGCCGAGCTGCCCGGCACGTTGGGGCTGCGCCACAACCTGTGGCTGCAAAACGTCATCACCGGTCAGAAGAACCAGTTGGGCAGCACCGACGAAAACCTGCACTCGCCGGTGGTTTCGCCAGACGGCCGTTACCTGGCCCTCTACTCTGGCACGCTGTACGGCGATGCCTGCTTTGTGGATGCCAACCTGCACATCATGGCGCTCACCGCCAGCGGTGAACGCGCCAACCTCTTTTCGCTGGCCGATTTTAGCGGCTTACCGGAGGTTGATGGGACATTACCCCAACCCAACCTGTTTGGCCCGGGCGACGGGCCGTTTGATCCCGTCCCCGGCGAATGGCGCGACGGCCAGACGCTGGCCACGCGCCTGGTTTGGTACTGCTCACCATCGGATGACGCCGGGGTGTATACGCTGGATCTGAACGGCCGTACGGCCGTAAAAACCGCCGCGGAAGCGCTTCCCTGACAACCAGTTGCACTTGCTGCAAACAGCGGGTTTCCGATACGCTTTTATCAAAGGTTTTGCAGATTGAAGGATTAAATAATCTGGTAAATCTGCGAAATCTTTGCTGGTAAACCCGGCCAACAGACAAATTGAGGTTACCCCCCGTTTCCCGGTAAGATTTTCCCCCTTCATCTCGTCAAACCAGGGTCACCTGTTTATTGTTTTGTGAGCAATGTCTTAGGGTTTGCCCGTTTTTAACTTTGGGTTTTGGTAAACGGGCAAACCTTGCGGATGCGTTTTCTTATCAAAAGTGATTTGTAAGCGCATCCTTAGGAACTGGCAGGCGCATTCATTGTGCACGCTCCGTTCCGCGCTATAATGAAACTGGCGGCGGAAGAGGTTTTTACACAACTCGTACCCACCCAAACTTTGTTAATTTTCGTGCAAGGCAATTGGCGACTGCACGTGCTTATTTTCAGTTGAGAAAGGATTTTTCGCGCAAGAATGATTACTGAATTGATTCATGGAAGCGATGTTTTTACGCGGTTGGCCGGGGAGTGGGATGCTCTGGCCCGGCGCGGCATAACCGATACCCCATTCCAGACCCTGGCCTACCAACAGGCGTGGTGGACCCATTTGCATCCGGGAAACGGCCGTCTCCACACCGTCACCGTCCGCAATGATGAACAAGAGCTGCTGGCCATCGCCTGCCTGTACAATCTGGATGGGGCGCTCTACTTCAACGGCTGCGTCGAAGAAACCGACTATCTCGACCTGATTGCCACGGCCGAACACGCCGAAACCGCCTGGCAAGCGGTTCTGGACTGTTTGTGTCGTCCCGACTTTCCCGAATGGCAGAGCCTCGACTTGTGCAACGTCCCGGAAGCCTCACCAACGCGTTCTATCCTTTCCCAGGAAGCGCAGCGGCGAGGCTTTTTGTTTCGGGAAAACATCAATGAGGTCTGCCCGGTGATTGAGCTGGCCGA
>CAUJGI010000719.1 GCA_963169155.1 Chloroflexota bacterium | reverse complement strand
AAGAGGAAAATTTATCCACAGATTTCACAGATGACACAGATTTAAGCGTGTTATCTGTGAAATCTGTGAAATCTGTGGATTTTCTTCTTACTGTTTGGCGCTGCTGTTGATGTACCAGGCGTAGACGAGGGGGAGTACGGCCGTTCCGCCCACACCCACCGCCAGCACGCCCACCAGCCCCGCCCAGGCCAGCGCATCTTCGGCAATGGTGAAGCCCAGGGCCATCAGCGCCAGGGTCAGCAGCAGGAAAACGGCCGCTGCCGCCGCAATCACCCCCGCCACTCGTTGGGCACGCTTCATCGAGGCGCGTTTTGTCCCGTACAACTTGCCGGTTTGGCCGTGCAGCAGCACCATCTGCGCCCGGTTGTCGTCGTCCAGGTAGTAGCTGGTGTAGAGTGGCAGCAGCAGCTGGCTCCACTGCTGGCTGGCAAAACGGGGCGACCATTTAAACCCCCGGCTGTGGTCTGCTTCGCAGGCGAGGCGGCAGTCTTGGGAGACGGCCGTTTGCAGCCCCACCACCGCCTCATTCCAGGCATCCTCCGGCGGGCGGTTGGGCAGGCGCACCACCGCGCCCTGCAAATCGCCGGGATGGAATGGTTTGGGGGCTTGGCGGTCAAAACGGCCGATTTTACTCTCCACTCGCGCCTGTTCTTCCATCGCTGGAGCAGCCTGGTTGTCGTACTGGCGGTTCAGGCGGCCGACACGCTGCTCCCAGCGCACCCGCTTTTCCTTCACCCGCTCCGTTTGCCAGCCGCTGTTCTGGAACTGCTCGCGATGGCTCACAATTTCGTAGTCGAAGCCCATTTCCGCCTGCCACTCACCCTGCACCTGGGCATCCACCAGCCACATCGGCAGGTAGACCGGCTGCAAGCGCCCCAGCAGTGTATTTTCATTCAGATCGGCGGGGGCCAGCCAGAGGCTTTTGGCGAACTGGCTCACGCTAGCGCGCAGCTGGCCTTCGGCCGCGGCAAACGGCACCACCAGCTCTGGCGGCTGGGTGTAGATGGGCCGGTCGTCGGCCGGATTCATTTGGGCCAGAGCCGCCTGCCCGCAGAAGGGACAGCGCTGGCTCACCTTCTCTGGCGGCAGCACAAACACCCCGTTGCAGCTGGCACACCCCGCCAGCACCCAATTTTCTCCCCAGACCCCGATCCAATTTCCGTTTTGAACTAATTCCACTTCATCCATCAACTTACCCATTAACAATTGACCATTCTAAACCTTGGCCATTTTCCCCGCTTTACGCAGCGTATCAAACACAAAAACCAGCCAGCCAATCAGGCTGACACCTGCCAGCAGGCCAAACAGCCCGCCGATGTCGTAATTGTTGGCCAGCAAAACGGCCGCTACCAAAGCAAACAGCAGCGCCGGTAAAAAGGTGCCCGCCAGCGTCCAGCCCACCTTCTGCCAATCCACCGGCCGCTGCCCGGCAATGACGCCGGTCTGGCCGTTGACCATCACCTGGAACACCTTGTCGCCGTAACGGTAGGTGGCCAGGTAAAGCGGCAGCAAAATGTAGCGCCAGCTCTCCTCGCTGAACTCCAGGTTCATGCTGAAGTTGCGCATGTTTTGGGCGCTGCCCTGCTGCTGACACGCCTCCTTGGTGCGGGCGCGCATCAGCCGTCGGGCCTGTTCCCAGGCTGTTTCCAGGTCCACATCGTACGCCTGGGCGGAGAGGCCCGCCAGAAAAGCCGCATCGTAGGGGACCAGGTCACCCAGGCGGTAGCCGCCCAACTGCCCCAGCAGCGTCAGGCTGAGCTGGCTGCTGCCGCTGACCAGCATATCATCGGTGAGCAGGCTCACCGCGCCGGATTCCCAATCCCACACCTTCTCTTCGCGGTTGCCCAGCTTGAGCAGGAAGTGGCGTTCCCACTTCCAGTTGGGTGCAGAATGGCGGCGGCGGTTGGCGTCGGTGTTGTATACCTCGGCACGCCAGCTGGCCTGGGTGCGGGCATCGAAGGTCCAGAAAGGGATGTAAATGGGGGTGTATTCGGTGGCGCGGGCCAGCTTTTGCAGATCTTTGGGCAGCATCCAGTTGTTTTGCAGCCAGACGGCCGTTCCCCTCCGGCAATCTTCCGTGGTGGCGCTGAAGGGAATCAAAAAGCGCGGGCGCAGCACATCCTGCGGCGCGCGCATCTGCACCACCGAATTGGAGCCGCAAAACGGGCAGGTGTGGCTGAGCATGTCGGTAGACAGCGTAGTGTGCACGGCGCAGCTGTTGCATACCAACTCCTTGCGCGCCGCGCCCCAGCCGTTGACGGCGCGCTCGACGGTTTCCACGGTGAACTCAAACTCCTGCGCCCCCTTGCCCACCACTTCCACTTGCGGCGCTTCGTGGTAGCCGCAGAAGGAGCAGGTGAGGCCGCCGTCGTCGGTGCTGTAGGCGGTGGCCCCGTCGCAGTGCGGGCAGCGAAAATCGACCACTTCACGGCCGTCTTCTTCCGGCGGGCGCGGCAGGTAGACTTCAATTCCGGGAACGGCCGATTTGGTCTTGATAAATCCTTCGGGGGGAAACGGGCTGCTCATAGGTTACCTTTTGATCGGAAAAATCCACAGATTTACGCAGATTACGCAGATTTCGGCTTAAAGATTAGACCATCGTGCTGTGGTTGACAAGATGTTTTTGAAACGTGAAACGTGAAACGTGCCAGTCTGCTCACGTTTCACGTTTCACGCTTCAATCTATTCGTGATTGCTTTTTCCGGGATTCTGATAAGATCACCCAAATGCGAGGTAATTTG
>CAUJGI010000718.1 GCA_963169155.1 Chloroflexota bacterium | reverse complement strand
GCTGGAACAGTTGGGACGTGCTGCTGAATCCCACCGTTCTGCTGCGCGATCTGGCCGACCATTTGCTGGTGCGCAGCCAGTTTTTGGAAACGGCCGTGGTGACGCTGCTGTTAACGGCCGTTTTTATCGGCGCCTACTTCATCGTCTTTGCCCTGCCGCCGCAGCTGGTTGTAAGCAGTGAACCGTGAAAGAGTTAAAAGTAAAAAGTGAGAAGGAGGAGTGAACACCACTTTTTACTTCTCACTTCTCACTTTTTACTTATCACTGATCTTGGGAGGAAAAGATGGATCACTCACTCAGTTCAGATGATTTGTACCGTCCAGATTTCCCATCGTTGGGGCTGTTTTCTACCTGGTTTGGCGTGGTGCTGATTGGGTTGACGGCCATTTTACAAACGGGTCAACCAGCGCGGCGCACCTGGGCCGATCCGCTGGTGGAAGGGCTGCAATTTGTGCTGCTGGCACTGGTCCTGGCGTCGCTGTTTTACCTGCCTTTCCGGGCCGAGCGGGGCGTGAAGTGGGCGGCGCTACCCCTGGCCATCAATCTGTTTACCCTCATCATCGTGCAGCTGGTGCCCTTTGCCGACCTCTGGGAGACGGCTCGTTTTCAGCTGCGCCTGGGCCATTATGAGGTGGTGGTGGCTATGGTGGCGTCAGGCGAACTGGCACCCGGTGAAAGCGGCGTGATTTATCTGCCCGAACCGTACCGTTATTTGTCCACGGATAACGGCCGTATCTCCATTCAAACCGAAGCAGACACCACCGCCATCTTTTTCTTCAACGAGCGCAACGCGCCGCGCAACTTTTCCGGCTACCTTTACCGCAGCGACAACAACCCGCCGCAGCAGGGTGATTTTCTCGGTCGCTGGCGCTACGTGGAACAAATACGGCCGCACTGGTATTTTTGCATTTCGGAATAGTCAGCGCCAGGTGCGACGCACTTCTTTGAGTGCGTCGCACCTTTGCTGGCTAGCTTATTTCCACCGCAGTGCCCGGCGGGACCACCAAAATGACGGTGTTGGGTTCGTTGGAAACGGCCGTTACCAGCTTCATTCCCGGTGGTAGTTTGATGGAAACGGCCGTTACTGGCGTTTTGTTGTCGTCGGGAATGACGATGGGATCGGGCAAAATGATGGGCATGATGTCGTCAGCGGCGGCTTCGGCTTCCAGCGTGATGCCATCGATGAAAAAGTCCTTCTTACGCGCCCATTTGCTCTTGACCCGAATTTCGATAACGGCCGTGCCGTTACCGGGTACCAAAAAGGTGACCAGGTGGCGGTACCATTTGCGATTGCCCATCGTGCCGCCATTGACCCATTCCCCTTCCCCATTGACCCACACGCCGGATTCTGCGCCGTAGGGGTCGGGTTCGTCATAGATAACGGCCAGGATGGGCACGACGAGTGTGGCCAGACTGCCCGGCTTGAGTCCGGTGACTACCTGCTTTAGCTCCACGCCAAACGGACTGCCTGCATGAAATATCTTGTAGGTGGTGTCTCCCACCAAAATGAGTGCGTCTTTGCCGCCCAACTGCTCATTGGCAGGCAGCTGATTGGCCAGCTTGTGCACACATTCTGGCACGCCGCTGGCGGTGTCCCCCGCGCCAAAGAGCGACTCTCCCGGATTTACCCAGCGCAAGGCCCAGCCGTTAGGCTGCTGGTTGATCAAGGTGCCGTATGGCGGCAAGTTGGTCCACCCCTCGGTAAACGATCCATTTTTTAGCATTGTGACCCCCTTTCACTTGTGGTGTATGCCTGGTAGATGACGATTGACGAGTTGAAAATGATTATAAGGGGTTAAAAACTGCTTTTGCAACCCCCTTGACAAAGTGTATTTCGCACACTATACTGTCGGCATTAAGTGTTCTAAATACACTAATCCGATTGTATAGGAGTGCTCTCATGTTTAAATTATTTGTGATTTTGACGGTTGGTACTGTGGGTGTCGCAGCTGCCTGGGGTGGAATGGTTTTGTGGGCAACGGCCGTTGCTCTCCTTATTCTGCTTGCTGTGTGGACCTATCAGCGCTACGGTTTTGTTGACATTCCAGAGATGGAAGTAGGCGTGGTGTTCAACAAACAGCGGCAGGCGTTTGCCCGCTTTGTGCCCGGCGGACGCCATCCCATCAACCCACTAACCGAAGAATTGACTCACACCATTCCCACGAGTTCAGGTTCGGCCAACGGCCGTTGCCTGGGTATCCAAACCAACGGCGGCATTGCGCTGGACGTTGAGTGGAGCGTCAACTTCGACATCGATCCGTTCCAGATTAAGCCCGCGTCCCGGCCCAAGCTGGCGCGTAATCTGCCCAAAAAGGCCAACAGCATCGTCACCAAACATTTGGAGAACTGCCTGCGCCACGTCATTGGCGCGATGACCATTGACCAGATTTGCGAACCAGGCGCAGCGCCGCGGTTGGAGCGCGCCGTGCGGCAGCAGCTCACCGCCCGGCTGGCCGAAGCGGGTTTCGCCATCTCGCGGGTGATGGTGGGCGCCATCGACATGCCGCACCACGTCAAGGCGGCCCTGGAGGCGGTGCAAGAGCGTGCCGTGCAAACGGAAAATGAAGCGCGCTTCCTGGAACGGCTGCATCAGGTGGTTAGCCAATTCTCAGAAGCGGATATGCAAAGGCTGATGGAACTTGAGCGAATTCACACTTTGGGGCAAAATGGAGTGACGTTGGTGTATCCAACGGCCGTCAACCACACCGCTCCGGTGGGACGGCCGTCTTACGCCCGAATCAACAACAACCGCACGCCGCTCCGCACCGGGCTGTCCTAAAAATACCTTCTTTTTAGATTCGTAGTCGAGTAGCAAATTGAATAATTTATGAGTTACTCACAAAAAATTGGTTTATGAAAATTGCCATTGGTTCTGACGAAAAATGCCACCTTACCGATCGCGTGGTCGCCCTGGTTCAAGAAGGCGGCCACGCGGTTTCCCTGTTTGGTCCGCTGCAAGACGGGCCGCTGGATTGGCCCGAAGTGGCGCGCCGGGTGGCCGAAGCCGTTGCCAGCGGCGCTGCTGACGAGGGGATTTTGTTTTGCTGGACGGGTACGGGGGTGAGCCTGGCGGCCAACAAGGTGCCGGGCATTCGCGCCGCCCTGTGCGACGACGCCGAAACGGCGCGTGGCGCCCGGCTGTGGAACAACGCCAATCTCCTCTGCCTATCCATCCGCCGCACTTCCGAGGTGATGGCGAAGGAGATTCTGGAAACCTGGTTCAGCACCCGCTATGTGCCCAACGAGGGCGACGACCGCTGTTTGCGCCAGGTTGCGGCGCTGGATGCGGCGTACCGGGCTACAGAATGATTTGCTTCAACGCGTCGGTGGGGAAACGGCCGTCTTCGGCCAACGCCTGCCACGTTCCCTTCCCCCA
>CAUJGI010000717.1 GCA_963169155.1 Chloroflexota bacterium | reverse complement strand
GCTATCCAGCATCTGTTTGAACTGCTGCAGGAATCGAGCGGCGTGGCAAAAGAGGCCATGATGCACGGCATTGCGGCCGGAACCTTCAGCGCGCCCAACTTAAAGCTGCTCAACCCCACCAAAAACGCGGCCAAAGCGCTGAGTGTATCCGGCTACGACATGTTTTTGAAAATTTTTACCAACGTCGACGAAGCCATCCGTTCCTTCTAGCTTGATTTATGGAACAGCTGGCACTCTACTCTACAACGCTTAGCCTGGGTGAGGCCATGCGTTTGTTTCGCCAGACCGTGGCGCAGGAACTGTTGAGCAGCGGAGGCGATCCCGACGCGGTGGGTGAGATGATTGTTGCTTTAAACGAGGGGCTGGCTAACGTCGTCCGCCATGGTTACCAGCAGCAGCCGGGTCATGTGGAAGTCTCACTCTTGCGTCAGGGGCACACGCTGCGGGTGGAGGTGTGTGATAACGCGCCGTTGTTTGACCCGACCCGCGTAGCCAAGCCAGACATTACGGTGCCGCTGGATTTACGGCCGTTCGGCGGCATGGGGGTGCACATGATGCGCGAATTTCTGGATGAGCTGCATTACCGGGTAACCGAAGACGGCCGTAACCAGCTCACCCTCATCAAACATCACACCTTTCTCGATAAATAAATCTGCGAAATCTGTGTAATCTGTGGACAATTTCAGGAGGCACAATGAACCTTTCCGTTGAACAAATTTCGACAAATAAACCGGTGACGGTTTTGAAAATTCAGGGGGAACTGGATGGCAGCTCCTACCAGACCCTGATCCAGGAAGCGCAAAAGCTTTACGACGCCGGGACTCGTTATCTGCTGCTGGACCTAAGCCAGATGAATTTTATTTCCAGCGCCGGGCTGGTTGGCCTGCACAGCGTGGTAACGGTGATGCGGGGCAAAGAAGCCCCCAACATGGAAGGCGGCTGGAGCGTCATCCACGAAGCATCGCACGACGTGAGCACCACTCCCGGGCCAGAGTCTGCCTGCAAGCTGTTTAACCCGCAGCCGCGCGTGCAAAAAACGCTGAGCATGACGGGGTTTGACCAGCTGCTGGAGATTTACACCGATTGGGAAACGGCCGTCGCCAGCTTCTAGCCCTACGCAGGTGGCCCCAACAGCCGAGCTTTATGGCTTTTTCCGACGTTATTCCTTATTTGAACCAGGCAGACGCCAGCCTCTTCGCGGCTGGTGAGCAGATTTTTGCCGCCGGCGATCACGGGACGGCGATGTACTTCATTTTGTCTGGGGAAGTACGCATCACGGTGGATGGGCGTGAGCTGGATTATTTGCATCCGGGGCAGGTGTTTGGCGAGATGGCTCTGGCCGATAACCTGGTGCGCAGCGCGACGGCTACGGCCGTTAGCGCCAGCCAGCTTGTGCCCATTCACAAACAGCAGTTTGCCGACCTCACCCAACATCTGCCCACCTTTGCCAGCGAAGTCATGTCCATCATGTCGGTGCGCCTGCGCCGCTACATGGAGGACGAGGTCAACCGGCTGCGGCTGGAAGAGGAGCTGGCCATCGGCCAGAAAATCCAGCTCAGCCTGCTGCCGGAAAGCTGCCCCGATATCCCCGGCTGGCATTTCGCCGCCAGCTATCAGGCGGCGCGCCAGGTGGGCGGTGACTTCTACGACTTTATTGCCGATTCGCACCACCCCGACCTGCTGCACCTGGTGATTGCCGACGTGACAGGCAAAGGAGTGCCCGCAGCGATGTTCATGGCCGTTTGCCGCACCATCATCCGCACCGAGGCGCAAAACGGCCGTTCCCCCGCCGACCTGCTCATGCGCACCAACCAGCAGCTGCGCCACGAAACGCGCTCCCTGCCGTTTCTCACCGCCTTTTTTGGCACGCTGAACCTGAAAACCGGCCAGCTAATCTACGCCATTGGTGGGCACGATCGGCCGTACTGGGTACAGGCACGAAGCGGCGGCGTGCCGCAGCTAACCGGGCATGGCATGCTGCTGGGCGCTTTCCCTGCCATTCACCTGGAGGAGTACCAAATCACCCTGGCGCCCGGTGACAACCTCATCCTCTACACAGACGGCGTCACTGAAGCGCGCTGTGAAGATGAGCTGTTTGACGAGGACCGGCTGGAAGCGGTGATTGCCGGGCACGCCACGGCCAGCGCCAGCGAGATGGCCGACGCCATTTTGCAGGCAGTCAACCAGTTCATCGGCAGCCAGCCCCAGTCTGACGACCTCACGCTGGTGATCATCCAGCGAGACAGCCGCGATCCCACGCCTTTGTAACTCTCGGGTCTCTAAAAATTCGCTTTAGATTGGTCCAATCTGAAAACGAAACGTTATTTTGGAAGTTCTCTTAGTTATCGGGGAGGAAACGGCCGTTTGGCGTGGCCGTTGGTTCATCTTCGGGGGCGGGCAGATCGGGCAGGCGCAGGCCGAGGCCATAGGGCGCCCAGGTGGGGTGGCTGGCCGGGGTGTCATCGGCGGTGATTTGGGTGGCGGCGAAACTCTCAAGATTCATGATGAACAGATCATCGTCAAAAATGAAGGCGATGTCCTGGCCGCTGGGTCCCCAGGCCATAAACTGCCGGTCGCGTGGGAAGGCGCTGTTTTCGCCCAGCGGTGGGTAAAGCTGCCGGGCGTTGCTGCCATCCTGGTCCATCAGCCAGAGGGTGTAGTTGCTGCGCAGGCTGTCCACCGGATCGGCCGTGCGCAGGAAGGCGATGTGGCTCTGCTCGGGGTTGGTGACCCAGTGCAGATGGCCCCACATGCCGGTCTGCTCGATGAGCTGTACGTTGAGGTTGGAGAAGATGTCAAACACCCAGCTGTTAAACACCATTGCCCGGTCATCGTCCCCGCTGTGGTTGGTGAAGGCCAAAAAACGGCCGTCGGGTGACCAGGTGATCGTCGGCACCCAAACCCAGTCGGCCAGGGTGTTGTAGGCGGTGAACTCTTGCAGCTGTCGCCGCTTGAAGGCATCTTCCTCGGCAAAGGTGTCGATGACCCCCACTTCGTTGGCGTAGGCGTAGGCCAGCATACGGCCGTCGGA
>CAUJGI010000716.1 GCA_963169155.1 Chloroflexota bacterium | reverse complement strand
GAAAATCCTGTGAAAGTGGGCGGCGATGCCTTTGGCGGCCCACCGCGCGAGCGTGCCTATCTTGATAACCTGCGCGGGCCAAATGGGGAACCCATCACCTATGATCGGTCGGGATCACTGCCTGTTGGCGACACAATTTTGGATATTTACACCATTACCTATGAAGGTCTGGATGAGCCAATTGCGCTTTATCTGGATGAATACAGTTATCAACCGGTTCAAGCGCCGGTTGGTTTCAGTTGTGACCCGTCTTTTTCGTTAGGACCTCCCTAAATTTTGACAGGGTGAGAGGAACGGCCGTCTCCGCCGTTCCTCTCACCCCCTTTCTCTCGTCCCAATTTAGCCACCACCCCAGCCTCATATCTATGTTCCGCTGACGTAAGTCAGATGGTAACTTTGGCCGCTTAGGATCAAGATGCAGCTTTGCAAAAGCCTGCTCACCAGGCGTCTGATCTCATAGTGGAAACTGTTCAAGAGCCATTGCCCATCCTTCCACTCTCGCAAAGTTCGCTAAACCATCGACGAAGTAAGCAAGTTATTATGGGCAGCAAAGCTGACATACATCACTGAAGCCAATGCTCTAAAGTACAAGAGACCAATGCAGCCAATCGAAACCGTACAGGACACCAAACACAGCGAGCCGGTGGTTTCTTCCGCCTATTTAGAAATCCACCTCTTTGGTGCCCCCTCTTTTCTCATCAATGGGCAGCCGCTGGCGGAAACGACGTCGAGCAAGGTTGAGGCGCTGTTTGCCTACCTGGTTTGCCATCCGTACCCGCACCTGCGCGAAGTGCTGGCATCGTTGTTGTTCAACGCCCAGTCGCGTAACCAGGCCAACAACAATTTGCGCGTGCTGCTCTCGCGGCTGCGCCGCGTTTGCGAAGACACCATTTTGATCAACCGGCAGACCGTGCGGTTGAACCCCGCGTATGATGTGTGGCTGGACACGGCCGTTTTCCAACAAACCGTCCCCCAAAAACCGGAACATGCCCTTCAACTCTACCGGGGTGACTTCCTGGAAACAATCCAGGTGCAGGACGCCAAAGGATTTGTGGAATGGGCCGCCCTGGCGCGTGAAAAGCATCGCCTGATGGCCCTGGATGCGCTGCTGCACCTGGTGAGCCAGTTCGAAGCCAGCGGGCAGTTCCACCAGGCCATCCCCTATGCCCAACAGCTCATCACCATCGAGCCGCACCACGAAGGCTGGCACCGCAACCTAATCCAGCTTTATCTGCAAACTGGCCAGCGTGCCCAGGCCGAAGCCCAGCTGGCCACCTGCCACCACATCCTCCAGCGAACCTTTGGCCAGGGACCATCCCCCACTACGCTCAAATTGCTGGCGTAACCGCCCGGCTCTCCCCAATTTACCCAAAAGTTACGAACCGATTGCAACTTTCGGCGATCTGTCTGGTATTTATGCCCAGAATCGGACAGCGGCCTACAGCTATTGCCAATGATCAATTGTCAGGCATCAACGGCCGTCCACTCGCAAAGGAGCAATCTCATGGTTGATGTTTATATTGTGGTCTATTCCCTGCTGGGGATGTTGATCTGCTTACCCGCCCTGCTGCTGGCGCTAAATTTACTCATGCCCCAGGTCACCCGCCGCATTGAAACGCGCCTGGAACAGACGCCGGGTAAGAGTTTTTTCCTTGGCGTGCCGGTAACGGCCGCTTTCCTCATCTGGATCGCCATTACCGTTAGCATTCCGGGCGTCGGCCAGGGCAGCGCCTTTTTGGTTGGGTTTGTCGGCATGGGCCTGGGCACTGTGGGGGCGGCGGGCATGGCCCGGCTGCTGGCCAAACGGGTCACCCTGCTGGCCAGCCCCAGCTCTGAGGTGTTGAACCTGCTGCGCGGTGCCATCATTTACGAACTGGCCTGTCTCTTCCCCATTGTCGGCTGGTTCCTCTTTGCCCCCATTGTCGGCATTACCGTGCTGGGCGCGGCCACCTTTGGCCTGCTTGGCTGGCGGCCCCGGCGCGCGGCGCAGGAGCCAGTGGCGGTGGTGGGTGAACGGTAATCGGTAAAGCCGTAAAAAGTGAAAAGTGATAAGTGACCCACTTTTCACTTTTCACTTTTCACTCTTCACTTTTCACTCTACAAGGAATTACACCATGAACCTAACCCGACGCAACTTCCTCCGCCTGGGGGGTCTGACGGCCGTTGCCGCTGGAACTGCCGGATGCAGTGTGGTAGGGCGTGAACTGGCGCAGTATGAACTGCCGGAAACGCTGCTGGCGCCGACGGCCGTTCCCGGCACGCCCCCCCTCACCCAATCCGCCCCCGATCTGCCAACATTGGCAGTAAATCCCGTGCGGCGGCTGCTCAACCGGGCGGGCTATGGCCCTACCCCCGGTGAGGTAGCGCGTGTTGAACAACTTGGGCTGGCCGCCTACCTGGAGGAGCAGCTCAACCCGGAAACCATCGATGACCTGGCCGGAGACCTCATTGCCCGGCACCAGACCTTATACCAGATGGATGCCAGCGTACTGGTGGAGCAGGAACCGCAAGATGGCACTGTGGAGCTGATTGGCAGCACGTTCATGCAGGCCATCTACAGCAAGCGGCAGCTGTACGAGGCGATGGTGGAGTTCTGGTCCGACCATTTCAACATTTATCTGCGCAAAGATGACGTGATGCCCCTGGCCAAAATTGTGGATGATCGGGCGGTGATACGGCCGTATGCTCTCACCAACTTCCGCGATCTGCTCGGCGCTTCGGCCCAAAGCCCGGCCATGCTGCTTTACCTGGACAACATCAGCAACGAGAAGAGCCACCCCAACGAAAATTACGCCCGCGAGCTGTTGGAACTGCATACCCTGGGCGTAAACGGCGGCTACACCCAGCGCGACGTGCAGGAGGTGGCCCGCGTGCTTACTGGCTGGACGGTGGCCCGCCACGGCCGTCTGCGTGGCCAGTTCATCTTCGACGAAGACGTGCATGACTTTGGCGAGAAGCAGATTTTGGGACGCATCTTCCCCGCCGGGCGCGGCGAAGCGGAGGTGGCCGAACTGCTCGATTTGCTGGCCAGTCACCCATCAACCGCCACCTTCTTAGCCACCAAGCTGGTGCGCCGCTTTGTCGCCGACGAGCCGCCCGCCGACCTGGTGGCCCAGGTGGCCGCGGCCTACCGGCAAGGCCACGGCGACATCAAAGCGATGCTGCGTGTCATTTTTATGAGCGATGACTTTGCCACCGCGCCGCCCAAACTGAAACGGCCGCACACCTACATGGTCTCCGTTTTGCGCGCGCTGCGGGTGGACTTTCGCCTGGGTCGCGGCCGCGCTATCACCGACTGGATGCAGACGTTGGGCCAGCCGCTTTTCCAGTGGCCGCCGCCCGACGGCTATCCAGATGTTTCTTCGGCGTGGGTGGCCAACCTGCTGCCCCGCTGGAACTTTGCCGTGGCCCTGCTGCACGGCGACATTGCCGGTACCACCGTGCCGCTGGACGATTTGCTGGCGGCAGGCGAGGCCGAAACGGCCGAATCGGCCCTTCAGCTGTTTGCCGGATTGGTGTACGGCCGTGCTCTGCGCCCCGACGAGCTTGATTTGTTCACCCGCCACATCGGCAGCCAAACCATTCAAACCGGCGAAGACCAGCTGCGCCTGCGTGACGGCATTGCCCTCATGCTGGCCAGCCCGGAATTCCAGTGGGTCTGAGACTTTGATGAGAACCGTTATGACTGCCACTCTAGTTGCGCCAACGGCCGTTCGGCAAGCCGCCGGGAACCTTTATACTAGGCTGAATCTTCACAGTTCGCCCCACATATCAGACCACATCGCAGGCAACTTTAGCATCCCCCCCGTTGCTGTATGTTTTGTCAGGGTGCCCACCGCGCAGTTTTTGACTGACAGCCAGTGGGCCGTTGGTGCCGACCCCCATTCACTGCTGCCTCGGCCAGATTTGTTACTCCCGAGTGTAATGCTCAGACACCTGCTGCGTGATTTGCACAGCCAATCCTGGCTCCTGCTCCCGGCGGCCAGCCTGTTGGCTTTTGCCGCTCTGGCCTGGCTGTACCGGCAGCACACCCCGCTGCTGGAAACGCCCGATGAGCCGGCGCACTTTGCCGTGGTTAATTACCTGGCCGAGCACCACACGCTGGCTCCGTTTCCCACCGAAACGCGCACTGGCCCCGCGCCCACCGTCTCCCCGGACGTGCCGTTTTATTACGCGCCGCCGCTCTACTACTTTCTCGTCTCCCTTTTGGTCGGCGAAGGGAACACGGCCGAATTTGCCCAGGCCGTTATCCCCAATCTCAATTTTGCCCGCGGCATTGGCATCAACCTGGCCGCTGGCCCCGAAAATAAGAACATGTACGTGCATACGGCCGAACAAAATCCGCTGCACCTGGCCGACTGGGCACAGGCGATGTGGCGCGTGCGGCTGCTCTCGCTGGCGTTGGGTCTGGTGACCGTTGCGGGCAGCTATGCCCTGGCGCGGCAGCTCTGGCCCACCAACCAGCGCTGGCGATTAACGGCCGTTGCCCTCGTCCTCTTTAATCCCACCTTCCTCTACCTTAGCAACGGCGTCACCAATGACGCCCTGCTGATTGCCCTGTGCACCTGGAGCTTTGTGCTGCTGGGCCAGCTGCTGTCTAGAGACGATCCCGCTGTCGGTTGGCGCGAGGGCGTGCTGGCTCTGCTGTTGGGTGCGGCCGTTCTCACCAAACAAACGGGCTTCATCCTGCTGCCTCCGGCGCTGCTGGTGCTGTGGGTGCGGGCGCAGCGGCAGCAGTGGTCGTGGACAAAGCTGGGGGGGGTGTTGGTGAGTGGATTGGTGGTGGGTACGGCCGTTGGCGGCTGGTGGTATCTCCGCAACGGCCTGCTGCATGGCGATGCGCTGGCCCTGGCCACCCACAACGCCCTGCCCCCCGTCGAGAATGTGCTGGAGCGGCTGCAATTTTCCCTGGGGCAAAGCTGGGGAGCCTTCAAAAGCTACTGGGCGGCGTTTGGCTGGGCCACCATTTTTGTAGAACCGGGCTGGTACCTCTTTTTTGCCGGGGTGACGTTGGTGGGGTTGACGGGCTGGCTGCGACCCCGGCCGCGCCTGCCCCGGCTGGAATCCCTGAACCTGCGCCACGTTTTATGGCTGGCCGTGCTGCTTAACGGCGGGCTGATGCTGGTCTGGCTGTGGCGCACCGCCGCGCCATACGGCCGTCTCCTCTTCCCCGTCATGGCCCCGCTGAGCTGCTTGCTGGTGCTGGGCTGGCAGCGCTGGTGTGGGTGGTTGGGAGGCAGGGTGCTTGATACGGCCGTGCCGCTGCTGCTTATTTTGCCGCTGGCGGGATTAGCGCTGCTGGCACCGCTGCGCTTCCTGCAGCCTGCCTTTGCCCCGGTGGCCCAAGCCACCGCTGCGGCGGAGCTGGTGCCGGTGAACGCCACCTTTGGCAACCAGTACGAGCTGCTGGGCTACACCCTCGAACCAGACACGATGCAGGCGGGCGAGACGATGATCGTGACCCTGTACTGGCAGCTTAGCCAGGCGGAAGCGGCAGCCAGCACACCGGTTGTTTTTCTCCAGGTGGCCCCGCTCGACCCGGTGGCGCGGGTGGCCGAGGCGTCTGATTTGCTAGGCACGCCGCGGTACCCCGCTGCGTTCTGGCAGCCGGGTGAGGTGATGGTGCAGCCACACCGCCTCGATTTGCCCGCCGACATGCCCGCCCCGTCCCTTTACTGGTTTAACGTCATTCTTTTTGATGAGGCGGGCCAGACGCGGCTGCCAGTGACCTGGCAGGGGCAGGCCCTGGCTGAGGCGGCGCTGCGGTTGGGGCCAACGGCCGTTTTGGCGAGAGATTCGGCCGTTCCTTCCCCCAGCCAGCGCGCCAGCTACACCTTCAGCCAGCAGATCCGGCTCAACGGCTACACCCTGGCCGTCGACGAGGCAGGGCTGGACGTGACGCTGTTCTGGGAAGCGCTGGCCTCGCCCACGGTCGATTGGACCGTTTTTGTCCACCTGCTCGACGCCTCGGGCCAATTGGTAACCCAGGGCGATGGCCTGCCGCGTGACGGGCAATTCCCTACCAGCTGGTGGCCTGCGGGCACGGCCGTACCCGATACCCACCACCTGCCCGGCGAATTTAGCTGCGCCGATCTTAGCCAGTTCACCCTGCTGGTGGGCTTTTACAACCCATCCACCGCCGAACGGCTGCCGGTTCACAACGACGCTGGGCAGCCCCTGCCCAACCACGCGGTGGAACTTCAGCTGGTTTGTGAAAACGGCCGTTTGGAAAAGTAAGACATAGAATAAAAATAGATGCTGGTGGCTGGTACGAGCCATTAACCACCAGCCACTAACCACATTTCAGAGGATCAAACCACATGAGCAATCAAACCATGACCCATTGCCAGGAATATGAAACAGTGAGCCGCCGCGCTTTTTTGGGGCGGGGCGTTCAGTCGGCAGCGGCGCTGCTGCTGGGCAACAAACTGGTGGCCCTGCCCACCTGGATGCCGCGCCTCAGCCTGGCCGATCCACACGTGGGACCAGCGGGTGACACCCTGGTGTGCATCTTCCTGCGCGGCGGGGCCGACGGCCTGAACATGGTCGTGCCCCACGGCGACGATGAATATTACGCCCACCGTCCCTTGATTGGCATTCCCCGGCCAGACGATAACCGGGCAGCGAACGGCCGTACCGTCGATCTTGATGGTTTTTTTGGTCTGCATCCCGCGCTGGCGCCGCTGCACGGCATTTACGCGGCGGGTGACATGGCCTTTATCCACGCCACCGGTTCCCCCGACGAAACGCGCTCCCACTTTGAGGCGATGGATTTGATGGAGCGGGGCGCCACGGAAAATGGCGATTACACCGGCTGGCTGGCCCGCCATCTGGCCACGCTGGACAGCGGCAACAGCTCCTCGCTGCGCGCCATCGGCGTGAGCGACATGCTGCCCGCCTCGCTCACCGGGACCGTTTCCGCCACCGCCCTGCAATCCATTGCCGACTACCATCTGGCCGGGCGACCCGAACGCGTGGGGCAGATGACCAACCTGCTGCAAACGCTGTACAGCCAAAACCAGGACATGCTGACGGCGGCGGCGCAGCAAACTTTTGCCGCCATCGAGGTGTTGGGCAAGATTGACACGGCGGGATATGTGGCCAACGGCCGTCCTTACCAGGAAACTGAATTTGGTCAGGCGCTGCGTCTGGTAGCCCAGCTCATCAAAGCAGACGTGGGGGTGGAAGTGGCCTGCATCGACGTGGACGGCTGGGATACACACGTGGCCCAGGGCGGCGCGGTGGGCAGCATGGCCAGCAATCTGGCTGAACTGGCCGACGGACTGGCCGCCTTCTACGAAGATTTGCAGCCGCAGATGGGCAAAGTGACCGTGGTGGTGATGTCTGAATTTGGGCGGCGTTTGCAGGAAAACGGCGGCCTGGGCACCGACCACGGCCACGGCAGCATGATGATGACCCTGGGCGGCGGCATCAACGGCGGGCGTGTCTTTGCTCGCTGGCCCGGCCTGCACGACGAGCAGCTGGTTGGCCCCGGCGACCTGGCCGTCACCACCGACTACCGGGACGTGCTGGGCGAAATCATCCAAAAGCGGCTCAACAACCCGCTGCTGCCCGCCATCTTCCCGGGTTACACGGTAAATCCCCTGGGCCTGGCCGTGCCGCGCTGAACGACCTTGAGAGATTATTGACGGAATCTTGAGAATCGTGTACGCTATCCGCGTAGATTTTGCGAGTTTTGTCCTGGATTATTCAAAGCACGGCCTGGACGGAAAAAGTCGGGGCAGTGCTTTTTTTCTTGGTAGAACCGCACCTGTAAACGGCCAAATTTAGAAAAATAGATGTGGTTAGAAACGGCCGTTTGCATAGAACCACAAGGAGAATCTTTTTAATGTCAGAAATTACTTCCGGGACCGTCAAATGGTTCAACGATCAAAAAGGCTTCGGCTTTATTGCTACTGATAATGGCGATGACGTATTCGTTCATTACTCAGCTATCAGTGGTTCCGGCCGCAAAACCTTATATGAAGGCCAACGTGTCGAGTTCAGCATCGAAGCGGGTCCCAAAGGCCCGGCGGCGGCTAACGTAACGGCCGTCTAAATCTAAACGCGCTAAGCCCTGTGCCTGGGTGAGCTATCGCTCAGCCGCAGGCAATGCAAGTTAAAAGTTGCAGTTCAAAGACTTTCGTTCTACCAAAGGGCGAAAGTCTTTCTTTTTATGAGAGATAGAAACAGGGAGATTATTATGAGCGAAACGTTGAAAGTAAAAGATGGCGTTGTGGTTACTCTCGATTACACGCTGCGTCTGGATGACGGTGAAGTGGTTGATTCCTCTGCCGACGAAGGCCCCCTGGAATATTTGCACGGCTACGGTCAGATTATCCCTGGCCTGGAAAAGGCAATGGTAGGTCTGGGTGTGGACGACCATAAAACGGTGGTTGTGCCACCAGCCGAAGCGTATGGCGATGTAGACATGGATGCGTTTGAGATTGTGCCGCGCTCCATGTTTCCCGATGACCTGGAACTGGAAGAAGGGCTGGAGTTGAGCCTGCGCGATGTGGAAACAGACGAACCGTTCGACGCCACCATTGCCGAAATTCGCGAAAAAGAAGTGATGCTGGATTTCAACCATCCGCTGGCTGGTGAAACGCTGCATTTCGAGATACATATTTCGGCGATTCGCGAGGCAACCGCTGAAGAGCTGACCCACGGCCACGCGCACGGCGAAGACGACCATCATCATTGATAGCCAACTGGCCCGCCTGGCATAGTTTGTCAGGTGTTTGATAACTACGCAAAAGGACACTCATGGGTGTCCTTTTTTGTTTTATAGTGTGCGGAACTTTTTCTCCGACTTTGGCGTTGAATAGGCTGACGACTTGAGAAATACTTCACAAGACACAATTAACCATGATAGGTGCGACGCGCTTTACAAGGGCATCGCACCTGTAAAATACGAGGAGAGTTAAACATGAAGCAGCAAAACAAATTGGCAAAAATGATGGTGATGAGTTTCCTATTTGTGCTTATGCTGGTGGGTTGCGGGTCGGCGGGATCTGACGGCCAACCGGCGGAACCAGAGATTGAATCGAGCACAAGCCTGAACGGCACCAGCTGGGTACTGCAGGAGTTTGGCCCAGACGGCAGCCGGACGCCGGTGCTGCCTGACACTTCCGTAACGCTGCTGTTTGAAGACGGCCGTATCTCCGGTTCGGCCAACTGCAATACCTTTTTTGCCGACGTGACCCAGGAAGGCAGCGCGCTCAGCTTTGGTCCGATTGGCTCCACCCGGATGGCCTGCCCCGAACCCATCATGCAGCAGGAAAACGACTTCCTAGCCGCGCTCGCTTTGGTAAACCATTACGTCGTGGCCGAGGGACAGCTGACGCTGACCTATGACGGCGGCCTGCTCATTTTTGCCACGGCCCCCACCGAAGTTGTTCCAGACAACAGCAGCCTGGAAGGCACCAGCTGGGTTTTGGTTTCCTTGGGGTCAGATGATAACGTAACGGCCGTCTTGCCTGACTCCACAGCGACGCTGAACTTTGCGGATGGCCAGGTCAGCGGCAATGCCAGCTGCAACAGCTACTCGGGTGAAGTCACGTTGGGTGAGGACGGCGCAATGACGGTGGGCATGCTTGCCAGCACGCTCATGGCCTGCATGGAAGAAGCGATGATGCAGCAGGAGGCCGACTTCATGGCGGCTCTGGGCCAGGTAACCAGCTACACCCTGTCTGGCAGCCAGCTCACCCTGCATACCCCTGAGGGCGTTTTAAATTTTGAAGCAGCTGAGTAGCGTCTGGTTTCAGCGGAGTTGAAGTAAAAAAGTAAAAAGTAAAAAGTGCAGTGACTGAGGGCCAATTGACCCTTTGGCGATGAGCTGGCTGAGGCCCAAACAGCGTTGCCCACGGCTGCACCGTGCGATACGATTTCTCTTCGCGGTGGGTGAAATTACCCAGGCGCTCTTTCGACGCTATTTTTGGCCCAGGTATTGTGGGAAACGGCCGTATCTTTGATAGATGGTGGGATACGGCCGTTTCTTTACATCAACGGTTGGGCGGGCGCACAGACACCGGTGCATCGTGCGGCAGTGGCAAAATTGCCACATACTCCGGCCCCCCAGCCGGGCGCGGCACCCGCGTGTCGTGAATCGTAGCCCGAACGATGCGGCCCCACATATCGGTTTCTACCACATGCTTTTGCGCACGCACCGTTTCGCCAACGGCCCGCCCCTGAGCATCAAAGTTGGGTGGGTCACGATGCAGCCCGGTCAGATTGATACCACCTTCGGCGTTGCGCTCCACGTTAACCCACTGGATGTGCTGCATGGTGCCGTCAATTTCCAGGGCCTGCTTGGCCTCCCAGCCGACAATACGGGTCATGTTGGCCACCGAATGAAAAATCGGTGGCGGCAGTTGTTGATCGACCTTTGCAACAAACTCCTTAATCCCCCGCATAATAAAAAATACGGAAAAGAATAGAGGCATCCCAATTAAAATGCTCCATAGAAGGAGAAAGCGAAAATCGCCTAAGATATCTTCAGAGAACTGACGCAAGGAGCGTTCTCGGGCCGTTTCGATGCGGTCCAATTCTTGAACGCGCCGTTCTTCAATGAGGGCCGGGCTTTCCTGGCGCAACTCGTTCAATTCGCGCAAAGCGGCCGTTACGATCTGGGCCAGCTTGTCGGAAAACGTAGCCACTTCTTCTTCAAACTGGGGTGAAGCTTGTGCCGGCATATCGCTTAACAGCTCATCCATCTCGTTGGCAATCGATTCCAGGTTTGCGGCCGTTGTGTCCAGATTTTGGTTGACCATTTCACCAACGACATTTGCTGTCTCCACCACTTCTGCCTCTGGTGTTCCTTCCACGATCTCCAGAGCAAATAGTACCGCTTTAGGCAGCAGAGAGAAGAAAATAAGCGGTATGACGATAGCGCCTAGCGCCACCCAGGTAAAGGCGCGAATCCATAACGTGCGTTCCACGTCCGGAGCATTCTCTTTAACTTGAGCAATATGCCTTCCCTCACGCAAATCATTCCATTTGGAGGTGAGTTCTACGGCCAGCCCCCATACAGACAAAGGGATGAACAAAACCATTACTGTGACTTTTAGCCAATGAAGGGGAACTAATATGGTGGTGGCAGCCACAATAATAAATATGCCCGCGATTATCAGCGCTGGAACCAGTTGAGGAAAGCGTTCTTTATAAAACTGCCACGAGCTATTTCCTTTGGTTTGCAGGGCCAACCAGTTACGGTTGTCGGCGCCGCAGCGCGGGCAATGCACCTCCTGGGGGGTGAATTCCACAGGGGGTTGGTTCAAAAACGGGGGAGCGGTGGTATTTCCCACCAGGGCAGGAATTTGTAATGGCTGTGGCACAACGGGGCGCTGCTGCCGGTTATCCTCCTGGCGCAAACTAATCTGGTTGGCCCGGTGGGACAAAACGCGCCATTTGCGATCTTCCGGCTTGCCGTCCTGGTGCCCTTCTGTAATGGCAAACTTTTCTTTGCAGCTTACGCAGGTGATGTGACGGGTAGTGAGAACATGGGGATATTCAGGAAGGTTGAACACACGACACCTCTTTGGCTGACGGCCGTTTCCCATGAACGGCAATCACAAACTCTCCACCAACTGGCGGGGGAGAGGGAAACAAGATAAGACGTGGGCTGGTTAGACCGAATAGATCATCGGCTCTGCAGGTGGGTCAAGTACGGCAAAACTGGCCCAAGGCTTTGAACAGATCAACGACGAAGATTCATGATACTACCTGAAAGAAATCAAACTCTTTTTGCGACCATACGTAACAATGTGCATAGGATACTGAAACAAACGGCCGCTGACAAGGTCATGGTCGGCCGCATGACGGGAAAACGAGCGCTTTTGCGTTTAACGTTTTACAGACCCATACCTCGTTTGCGGCTACAGTAAAAGCCAATCTGGCGTATGCAATGCGCAAACGATGCGCGACTTTCCGGTATAATGCAGCTGTGTCTACGTGACCAGACCGCAAAAGGAGCAAGCCAATGAACACCTTCAGTCCTGAACAAATGGCCCACGCCACGGCCGTTCTCAATTCCGTTCGTGAGGCGTGGTTGGCGCGTGAGGGGGTAACGGCCGTTGACCTGGGTTTCAAATGGTCACAGGGGCTTATGACCGGCAAGCTCTCTATTCGCGTTCATGTGGCCCAAAAATTGCCCGTAGGGGAACTCACCGAAGCAGAACTATTCCCCAAAGAAGTAGCTGGCATTCCCGTGGATGTTATCGAAGCCGAGTATGGACTTCAGCTGCTGCCCGGCGGCGCGCAGTTAGAAGCCGCGCCTGAAGCGCGTACCAACCGCTACAATCCGGTGCCGTTGGGCGTCAGCGTGGGCAATCCGCGCATCACCGCGGGCACGTTAGGCGCCAAAGTGTACGACGCCGACACGCTGCAGCCGCTGGTCCTGAGCAACTGGCACATCTTTGTGGGCAGCCCGGCGGCCGTGCCCGGTGAGCCGATCTGGCAGCCTGGGCCGCTGGATGGCGGCTACCCTACCGACACCTTTGCCACCCTCAGCCGCTTTGTGCTGGGGCCGCACGATGCGGCCGTTGCGGTTCTAAACGGCAGCCGCGCCGTACTCAGCGAGACGGTAGAAGGGGACACTATCGAAGACGTGACGGCGCCGCAGCTGGGCATGCTGGTATGGAAATGCGGCCGTACCACCGAGCGCACCGAAGGGTTTATCGACGGTATCCAGATGTCCACGTCGGTCAATTATGGAGCGGCGGGTGTGCGGGTGATACAGGAAGTTTTTCGTGTGGTACCCCGGCCTGGCGTGGGCAACGTGGAAGTGAGCATGGGCGGCGACTCCGGCGCGGTTTGGGTGGACGAGGCCAGCGGCAAGGGCGTTGGCCTGCACTTTGCCGGGGAGATAGGCAATGCCCCGGAACATGCCCTGGCCAACGAATTGCAGCCCGTGCTTACACTGCTGAACGTGTTGATGCCTGCCCAACTGCCTGCGCCGCCGGAACCCGATCCCGCTCCTATTGTGCCGCCCGACGACGATGATCCAACACCGCCCATGCCGGGTTTCTGGCAGCGGCTCTGGCAGGGTATCAAAAGTGCCTGGCAAAGTCTTTTTGGCTGACAGATTTATGCGGTTTACTTAACAAATTCTGAGTGACGCCAGGTTAACAAGACGCCTTCTGGTGTCCCTCGTTAAAATTACAGGGTGGCAAAATTGCCCCTCATCATTGGTGTACTTTTTAGCAAGTAATGGGTTAGACGTAATGAGCCGAAAATTTTTTGGTTTGATTGCCTTGTTTGTTTTGCTGGTTGCGGCGGGCTGTGGTAGCCCAACGGCCCTTCCTACCAGCAATACGCCCACAGAAGCCGCTTCCAGTACCAATTTGCCGAAAGACACGGCCGTTGCGCCCGACAATCCCACTGCCCAACTGCCCCCTACCAACACGCCGACGCTGCCAGCAACCCCGACGGCAACGGCCGTTGCCCCCCAGGTGGATCTCTCCCTGGAAGAAAACAACATCTTCTTATATCCTGTCCCTGCCATTTACGCAGGCGACAAAGTGACCTTCCAGGTGCTGGCCCATGTGCCCGAAAACGTCGATCCGCGCTCGGTGACGGTGCACGTACTGGTCGATTACCAGGACGTGGCCGAAGGCACCCTCAGTTCGCCCAACCTGGCCGGGAATGCCGTTGGGCTGTTTGAGTGGGCCTGGGACACCACCGACAACGTCGGTGAACACCTGGTGCATGTCATCTTAGACCGTTTCGACACCGTTTCCGCCGGTGACGAAAACAAAGATAACAACCAGGTGATGCTCACGGTGGCCGTGCGCGATCCGCTGGAGCTGCCGCCAAACGAGCGCAACGCCACCTGGGTAACGGCCGAAACCGACTGCTGCAACGTCTACGTGGTGAGCGGTACGGCCGCTTATCGCGACCTGCCGGATTTGCTGGTGAAGGTGGAAACGGCCGTCGATCAGGCCGCCGCCAGCCTGGAAGAAGAACTCAACCGCAAAATCGACGTCTACCTTATCGACCGGGTGATCGGGCAGGGCGGTTATGCCGGGAATGCCATTGTCATTTCTTACCTGGATCGCCAGTATGCCAGCCAGGGCTTTGAACAGGTGCTGGTGCATGAAGCCGTGCACATCATCGACCGCCAGTTTGCCCCGGACCGCATCACCTTTTTGGCCGAGGGCATGGCTGTGTGGGGCAGCGGCGGGCATTACAAGCCTGAAAATATTCCCCAGCGCGCCGCTGCGCTGGTTGCCCTGCAGCAGTACGTGCCCCTGGCCCAGCTCATTGATAATTTTTATCCCGTCCAACATGAGGTTGGTTATCTGGAATCCGCCGGGTTTGTGGATTACCTCATCAACACCTACGGTTGGCCTGGTTTTAAGCAGTTTTATGCCGATGTGGCCGCCGCGGATGCCCCCACCATGTCGCAGGCCATGGATCTGAATTTGCAGCAATATTTTGGCGTTACCCTGGCCCAGGCCGAAGCGGATTGGCTGGCTTACCTGGCCACTTTGCCTGAAGATCGTAACATGCTGATCGATCTGCAAACAACCATTCGGTACTTCAACGTGATGCGCTATTACCAGCGCGCCTACGATCCCACCGCGTATTTTCTTACCGCCTGGCTGCCGTATCCCGGTTCACTCAAAACGGAAGGGAATCCGGCCGATCTCACCCGCCATCCTCAGGGTGAGGTGAACGTGACGCTGGAGGTGATGCTGCAAGCGGCCGATGTGGCCCTGCGCGCCGGTGATTACAACAAAGCCAACGTGCTGCTGGACAGCGTCACCCGGGTTTTAGACAACGACGGCGTCTTTATCGATCCGCTGGCGGCCAGCTACCTGAATCTGGTTCATTCCCTCACCGGCCAGGGGTACGAAGTGCATCAAGTGCGGTTAAGCGGGGACCGGGCTGAGGTGCAGGTAAGTGGGGCAAATACGGCCGTACTCACCCCTCTCACGCTGGTCCTCTCTGGGCAAAACTGGGTTCTGTCAAACTAATCAAAGCCGACAAATATTTACACCGGCAGCATGGATAAATTTTCACTTTATGCTACAATGCCAAAATACGAACAGAGCTGCATCCACTGTTCACAGTAGTTACCAGGTGCCTGTCATCGCTTTAGTAAGATTGAAGAATGACTGACGCTAAATGAAGAGGGTAAACATGATCGAAGTTGTCGTAGACAGCATCCGCATCAGCCTTGTATCTCAACATCGCATCGTGGTGCTAAAAGAAATTGATAGCGAACGCCAGCTGCCAATTTGGATAGGTCCCTATGAGGCCGATGCTATCACCATTGAACTGCAAGATGTGGAAATGGCCCGTCCTGTGACCCACGATCTGCTTAAAAACGTTATCACCGCCATGGGGGGCAAAGTCTCCCATGTTTTGATCAAAGCGCTCAACGATGGCGTCTTTTACGCCAGTCTTTTTATTGATGTAAATGGCGAACTGAAAGAGGTCGACAGCCGCTCCTCTGATGCCATCGCCCTGGCTGTGCGCGTAAAAGTGCCCGTTTTTGTCAACCAGGAAGTGATGGACGAGGTCGGCGTGCTGCCCGAGCCAGACATTCTGCAAGAAGAACCCAAAGGGGACGAAGGCGGCGAGCCGGAGACCCTGGACATTTTTACCGACTTTGTCGATTCCCTCGATTTTGAAGATTTCGACGAATAGTTTGCCAACAGTTAAATAGTAAGCCGCATCCTGAACTTAAAACGTGAAATGCCCAACTGGTGCATTTCACGTTTTCATTCAAAAATCTGATCCATGAGCACAGTTGATCGCCTGCCACCTCACAGCCTCGAAGCCGAAGAAGCCGTTCTCGGCTCGTTGCTTATTGACCCCGATGCCCTGTTTGAAATCTCCAACTTTTTACGCCCCGACGCGTTTTACCGCACCGCCAACAAATGGATATACGAAGCAATCCTCGGCCTGAGCGAACGGCGTGAACCACTGGACTTTGTCACGCTCACGGAAGAGCTGCGGCGGCGCGAACAGCTGGAAGAGGTGGGCGGTGAAGCGTACGTCATTGGCCTCATCAATGCCGTACCGACGGCGATTAACGCGCGCAATTACGGCAAGCTGGTGGAAGCGGCCGCTTTGCGTCGTAAGCTCATCAGCGCAGCCGGCACCATTGCCAACCTGGCCTATGACGAAGCCGAAGATATCAACGTCGTCATCGACCGGTCGGAATCGGCCCTGTTTAGCATCAGCGAGCAGCGCACCACGCGTGACCTGGTACCCGTTAAGCAAATTGCGGGCGAATACCTGGACCGCATCCAGCGCCTCATGGAACAGGGGAATGATGTCATTGGCGTGCCCACTGGCTTCACCGACCTGGATCGGCTGCTGGGCGGCCTTAATCGCTCGGATTTGCTTATTTTGGCGGCGCGGCCTGGCATGGGTAAGACCAGTCTGCAAAACGCCATCGCCCTAACGGCCGCGATGCGCTATGGCAAGCGGGTGGCCATTTTCAATCTAGAAATGTCTGGCGAACAGCTGGTGCAGCGCATGATTTCTGCCGAAACCCGCATTGACTCCCAACGGCTGCGGCGCGGCCAGCTGCATGAGCACGAACTGCCTATTTTTATGGAGGCAATCGGCCGTTTATCGGAAACGCGCATTTTCATCGACGATACACCCTCGATTACTACCAACCAGCTGCGCACCAAGTGCCGCCGCCTCTACGCCGAACATGGGCTGGATCTGGTCATCATTGATTATTTGCAGTTGATGTCGGCTGAACACAGCACCAACAACCGCGTCATGGAAATCAGCGAAATTTCACGTGGCTTAAAGGGGCTGGCGCGTGAACTGGATGTGCCCATACTGGCGGCGGCCCAGCTCAGCCGCGCCGTGGAGCAGCGCCAGGACAAACACCCCCAGCT
>CAUJGI010000715.1 GCA_963169155.1 Chloroflexota bacterium | reverse complement strand
CGCTAATTTATTTTGTAAAACTTTCTGCCAATTACATAACAAACGCTCCAAATCTCCAATCTCTAATCTCCAATCTCCTTTTTAATCTGATCTGACAGCAACTCTTGCAGCCGGGGATGCTCTGCATAGACGCCCCGGTATTCCGGCGGCAGCAGAGCGGCGACGCGGCACATCATTTCGTCGGTGGTTTGCTGCAGAAACTCGTCCTTGTTACGGCGGGGCAGCGGCGGCACGGTAAACGGCTCGCCAATGCGAATGGTGATGTCTAGTCGGCGGAATCGTTTGAGACGGCCGTACACCTCCTTGTCCCAGGTGCCGGTAATGGCCATAGGCAGGATGGGTGTCCCCGTTTTGGCCGCCAGGTAAGCCACCCCCGGTTTGCCCGGCTGCATCTGCCCGGTGGCGCTGCGTGTACCTTCTGGCGCGACGGCGGCAATGCCCCCCGCCTTCAGCCGCTTCTGCACCTCGCGCAGCGTGTGAAAATCGGTGGCGTGACGGTCCAGCCAGAGCGCGTCCAAATTACGAGCCACCCAGCGCCAAATCCAGTACGCCTGGTATTTTTCGGCCACCATCAGGATAACGTCATCCCGATCAGACAAGACTATCGCCACCATGGCGTCTAATCGGCCTAGATGGTTGCTGACGGCCAGACAGGCACCCGTTGGCGGAACACGCTCCAGTCCTGAGGCATCAATTCGGGCAATCATCCGCAAAATGAAGCGGCAAACGAGTCGAAAGATTTTGAGAAACATAATTATTGAACGATTGTTGGCAAGTTTGCCGGTTGGCAAGTGGCAGGTTGCCGGTTGGCGCGGCTCGCCTAATATTGTTGTTACGGGATTATATAGGCTGTGTCATTTGATACAACCTGGGCAATGGCAAAATGAGGCAAGGCAGGTACACTACGGAATCTTTGCTGAAGGTGTCGACGGATGAAAACCCAATTTGATTACATTGTGGTAGGTGGGGGCACGGCTGGGGCAGTGGTCGCAGCGCGATTGGCCGAGCAGCCGGGTGTGCAGGTGGCGCTGTTTGAAGCAGGGCCAAGCGATGAAGGGGACGACGCGATCCTGACGCTGCGCAACTGGCCCAAGCTGCTGCGCACGCCGCTCGATTTTGACTACCTCATTGAACCACAGGTGCGGGGCAACGGCCGTATCCGCCATGCGCGCGGTAAAATGTTGGGCGGATGCAGCTCACACAACTCCTGCATTGCCTTCTGGCCGCCAGAGACAGACTTGCGCACCTGGGAAGCCGCCGGTGCCGTGGGCTGGGGACCGGAAGCAGTACGGCCGTTCATCAACCGCGTCAAAGAAAAAGTGAGCCTGGAGTTTCCCGAACCGCTCAACAGCCTGGGCACGGCCTTCTTAAAAGCCGCCGAGCAGGCCGGTTTCCCGGTGCTTTACTTTGATCGCGACCCGGTGGCTCCAGGCGTGGGATGGTTTATGCTCAACAAAAAGGGGCACGTACGCCACTCCAGTTCGGTGGCTTATTTACATCCGCTGGCGCAGTGGGACGGCCGTATTCAGTTCTACACCAACTGTTTTGTGCGCCAGATTTTGCTGGACGGCCGTCGCGCCGTAGGCGTATTAACCCCAGACGGCCCCGTGTTTGCCGAACGGGAAATCATTTTGTGCTGCGGCGCGTTTGACACGCCCAAGCTGCTGATGCTCTCCGGTATTGGGCCGGGGGAACATTTGCAGGAAGTGGGCATCGAGGTGCAGCATCATCTGCCCGGCATAGGCCAGAATTTGCTGGACCATCCCGAAGGTGTCGTCAACTGGGAGGCCACTCGCCCGGTGCCGCAGGAGACCACCCAGTTGTGGGAACTGGGGCTGTTTGCCTTTACGCAGCCGGGGCTGGACGCGCCCGATTTGATGTTTCATTTTGGCACGGAGCCGTTCGACATGAACACGGCGCCGGAGGGCTACCCCACCACCACCAACGGCTTTGCCCTGACGCCCAACGTGACCCGCGCCAAAAGCCAGGGCACGGTGCGGCTGCGCTCGGCCAATCCGGCCGATCCGCCGCGCATTGATTTTGCCTACTTCACCGACCCGGCAGGGCACGACGAGCAGGTGATGGTGGCGGGAATCAAGCTCGCCCGCGAGCTGGCAGAGCAGCCCGCGCTGAAGCAGTGGATCAAACAAGAGCTGTCGCCCGGCCCGGCGGTGCAGACGGATGAGGCAATCCTGGCTTACGTGCGGCGCACGGCCAACACGGTGTACCATCCCGCCGGTACCTGCAAAATGGGCGCGGCTGGGGATGAAACGGCCGTTGTCGATCCCCACCTGCGCGTTTATGGCCTGGAAAATTTACGAATTGCCGACGCCTCCATCTTCCCCACCATGATTGGCGTGAACCCAAATTTGACCTGCTTTGTGATTGGAGAAAGGTGTGCGGATTTTTTGAGTGGCGAGTAGGCGAGTGGGCGAGTGGGCGAGCAAAATTCACTCGCGAACTGGCAAACTGGCAAACTTTTAAGGATTTTTCATGACCAAACCACAATACACCATCTCCTGCCGTAAGGTTTGGAAGATTTTTGGGCCAAATCCAGGTGGCGTACGGCCGTTGCTCAACCAGGGCCTCTCGCGCAGTGAGATTCTGGCCCAAACCGGTCATGTTATTGCCGTGCGCAACGTCTCGTTTGACGTGCGTCCGGGGGAGATTTTTGTGGTGATGGGGCTCTCCGGCAGCGGCAAATCGACGCTTATTCGCTGCCTTTCCCGGCTGATCGAACCGACCGAAGGCGAAATCATCGTGGATGGGCAGAACGTGGTGGATTTTGACGCCACCCAACTGCGTGAGCTGCGCCGCCGCAAGATGAGCATGGTGTTCCAGCGCTTTGGCCTCTTCCCCCACCGCACCATTTTGGACAACGTCAGCTACGGCCTGGAAGTGCAGGGCATCAAAAAAGAACAGCGACACGACCAGGCGCGGCAGGTTATAGAGATGGTGGGGCTCAAGGGGTGGGAAAAGTATTACCCGCACGAGCTGAGCGGCGGGATGCAGCAGCGGGTCGGCCTGGCCCGTGCTCTGGCCGTTGACCCAGAAATTCTGCTGTGCGACGAGCCGTTTAGCGCCCTGGACCCGCTTATTCGCCGCGAAATGCAGGAAGAGCTGCTGCGGCTGCAAAACACGCTCAACAAGACGCTGGTCTTCATCACCCATGACTTTTTGGAGGCAATCAAGCTGGGCCACCACATTGCCATCATGAAGGATGGCGAGATTGTCCAGCTGGGTCGGCCGGAAGAGATTGTGGCTCATCCGGTAAACGATTACGTGCGTGAATTCACCCGCGATGTGCCGCGCGTGAAGATCCTCACCGCCAAAACGATCATGACGGTGGCGGCCGCCGACGCGGCCAGCGGCCACGTGACGGTGCATGCGGACACCACGCTGGAGAAGCTCATCGGCCTGACGGCCGTTTCCCCCGATCCGCTGGCCGTTTTAGACAACGACGGCTGTGTGATTGGCATGGTGGACCGGACGGCCGTGTTGCAGGCACTTTCGGAGGGTAATTGAGTAATTGATCCAACAAATTACCCAATTACCTGATTACTTGATCACTCAAATTCTTGGGTAATTTTTCATGAGTCGAACAGTTAGGAACAAACGGCCGTACCTCCTCCTCGGCCTCGGTTTGCTGGTGGTGCTGCTGCTGGTGCACCATTTTGTACTGAACCTGAACCTCTTCCCAGAGGCGTGGGATGTGCGCCTGCGCGAACCGCTGGACGTCTTCAAGCAGTGGTCCATCCGCAACCAGACCACACACCCCGTCTTCCTCTACTTTTTTGAACCGATCAGCGACGCCATTGATTTTGCCCTGCGCCGCGCGGAAACGTTTTTGCTGTGGCTGCCCTGGCCGGTGCTGCTGGCGGCCGTCTTTCTCACTGCGCAAAAGGCGGGCAACCTGCGGCTGGCGCTGCTCACCAGCTTCTGCCTGCTGTTTATGGGGCTGGTGGGGCTGTGGCCGCAAAGCATGCAAACCCTGGCCCTCATGACCGTCTCTGTGCTCATTGCCCTGCTCATCGGCATTCCGCTGGGCATCTGGGCGGGGCGCAACAAGAAGGTAGAACGGGGGCTACGGCCGTTGCTCGATGCCATGCAAACGATGCCCGCCTTTGTCTATTTGCTGCCGGTGGTGCTTTTTTTTGGCATTGCCCGCGTGCCCAGCGCCGTCGCCACCATCATCTATGCCCTGCCACCCGCCATTCGGCTCACCACCCTGGGCATCCGCGAGGTGGACCGGGAAACGGTGGAGGCAGCCCGCTCGTTTGGGGCCACGCCGCGCCAGATTTTGTTTAAGGTGCAGCTGCCGCTGGCCCTGCCGACCATCATGGCCGGTGTCAACCAGACGATTATGATGGCCCTGGGCATCGTGGTGATTGCCGCGATGATTGGCGCGGCCGGGCTGGGTGGCGTGGTGCTGGATTCGCTGCGCAGTTTGCGCGTGGGGCTGGCGCTGGAAGCGGGCCTGGCCATTATGTTTCTGGCGGTGCTTCTGGACCGGCTCAGTGAAGCAATTGCCGTGCGCAACCGCACCGGGGTGATGGTGATGAACGGCCGTCTCTTCCCCAGATCCTGGCAAACCAACCGGCTCATCAGTCGCCTGGAGGCGGGTCTGGATTGGTTGTACACCACCGGCGGCAGGGGTTTGACCCGATTGGCCAGCCTCAGCCGCAGCGACTTTGTGGTGCAGTACGCTTACCTCTTCGCCAGCCTGCTGCTGCTGGGTGTGCTGCTCTGGTTGGGGCGCACGTTGGACTGGACCACCTTCCCTGAGGCGTGGCGGTTCAATTTGCAGGACCCCACGGATACGGCCGTTCGCTGGCTGCGCGACAATTTGTTTGAGTTTGAGCTGGGGCCGTTTTTGCTGGGAACACGGCCGTTTAGCAACTTTGTCATCCTGCAACTGCTCGATCCACTTGACGCATTCTTCCAGGAATTCCTCTCCTGGCCCGCGCTGATTTTGTTGGTGGCGCTGCTCGGCTACTGGGTGTCTGGCTGGCGGCTGGCGCTGGGCGGTGCGGTGGTACTTTTTGGCGTCGGCCTGCTGGGCATGTGGGAGCTTGCCCTGGTGACGCTAAGCCAGGTCATCGTCGCCGTCTTTTTCGCGCTGATTATTGCCCTACCGCTGGGCGTTTGGGCCGCGAAGAGTAATACGGTAGCGGCCGTTTTGCGCCCCATCCTCGACTTTTTGCAAACCATCCCCGCCTTTGTTTACCTGGTGCCGGTGATCATGCTGTTCAACGTCGGGCGCGTGCCGGGCATCATGGCCTCGGTGCTATACGCGCTGCCACCCGCCATCCGCCTGACCAATCTGGGCATCCGGCAGGCCAGCCCAGACGCGGTAGAGGCGGCCCAGGCGTTTGGCTCCACCAGCCGCCAGCTTCTGCTCAAGGTGCAGCTCCCCCTGGCGCTGCCCTCCATCGTAACCGGCATTAACCAGACGGTCATGATGGTGTTGGCGATGGTAGTGGTGGCGGGCATGGTTGGCGGCGCGGGTCTGGGACTGGAAGCGGTCAACGGCCTGGCGCGCAACCAGCTCGGCCAGGGCATCGAGGCCGGTTTGGCCATTGTGATTCTGGCGGTGGTGATTGATCGGCTGCTGCTGGCAGGGGCGACGCGGACGTCGGTGAGCGGTAATCGGTAAACGGTTTACCCCCACCCTGGCCCTCCCCCTGGCAGGGGGAGGGAACTGGCTCCCTCTCCCTTGAGGGAGAGGGTTGGGGTGAAGTTTCAGCTCCAGGTCTCATGCGCATCCAGCCCGGAGAGCCAGCGGGTGATGCCAAAGGCAACCACCGCCAGCCCCAGCAACATGAGCGCGGTGATGAAGGTGATGCGCAAATCGCGCACCAGCGAGGCGAAGACCAACAGCGGCAACGATTGGGAGCGTCCTTGTAAGTTCCCGGCAAACAAAATCGTGGCGCCAAACTCCCCCAGCGCCCGCGCCCAGCTGAGAATCAATCCGGCCAGCAGTCCGTTACGGCTGTAGGGCAGCATGATGTAGCGGAACGTTTGCCAGCGGTTGGCTCCGTCCACTGCCGCCGCATCTTCATATTCGCGGGGCAGGGCAGCAAAGCGGCTCTGCGCGGCGCGAATGTAGAAAGGAGATGCCACAAATACCTGGGCCAGAACAACGGCCGTTCCCGAAAAAGTAATTGTTAGCCCCAGCTCGGCCAACGGCAAGCCAAGCAGCCCGCGACGGCCAAAGACGGCCAGCAGCCCCAACCCGGCCACTACCGGCGGCATCACGATCGGCAGCTCGATGAAGATAGTGAGCAGCCGCTTAAAACGCAGCGGGTAGCGGGCCAGCACGTAGGCCAGCGGCGTCCCCAGCAGGATGATAAGCAGCACGCTGATGGCGGTTGTCGTCAGGCTAAGGAGAATGGCGTCACTGATACTGTTGGGGTCCAGGACGGCCGTTCCCGGCAAGGTCAACGCGCGCCACACCAACCCCACCAGCGGCACGATGAGGAAAAAGGCCATGAGCGCGGCGAGAACGGCCGTAACCCACCCCACCCATCGCGCCGAACCGGAAGTGTCTGACTTTTGCCCCGCCATCATCAATAAACACATATCCTGATTGAATTTTTGCCACAAGGTACGCAAAAAATGTGGCCGTTCAGACCTGACAGGTTACTAACCTGTCAGGTCTTGAGAAGCTGAACGCTTACCAGAGAATTTAGAGATTTTCCTCTTTTTTCTCTGTGCATTCTGTGGCCTATTCTTGCTTCACAACAAAAAAGCGGGTTTTTGCCAGAGCATCAACCCGCTTCCTTTTCAGTTAAATTGTCCGCAAAACGGCAAACTATTCAAGCCCATTTTTTCCTCTCCCTCGTAGGGGGAGGGCCAGGGAGGGGGTTACGGCAGCCACCCGCTCCAGACAGCTTCGTTGGCGTCCACCCAGGCCTGGGCTGCATCTTCCACGGACTGGCCGTCAATTTCCACGGCGGCAATCATGCCGATCTGGTCTTCGGTGCTGTAGTTCATATTGGCGAGCAGCGTATGGGCATCTGGCGCAGCTTCGGCCAGACCGGACCAGAAGATTTTGAACAGATCATCCCCAGGATAGTCGCAGTCCACGCCGCCGGAATCGGCTTCACCGTAGCACTCATCGCTATATTCGGGCAGCTCCACGCGGGTCAGCTCATACTTGGCGTGGATGGAATGGGGCGTCCAAAAGTAGAAAAGTACTGGTTCTTCGCGGCTGTAGGCGGTATCCAGTTGGGCCAGAATCGCTTCTTCGGACCCGGCAAAAACTACCTCAAATGGCATACCCAAGTTGTTAATGATGTCGCCGTCGTACTGGACAAAGCTGGGGTCACCGCCCAGGAATTGGCCCTGATCACCGGTTTCGGCCGTGGCAAACAGCCCGGCGGTTTCATCAGTGGTGAACCCTTCCCAGGTGGCCAGTTCGGGATGATCGTTCAGCAGGTAGCTGGGCATGTACCAGCCAATGCGCCCCACAGGGCCAAGCAGCCCACCATTTTCCACGGTACCTGCGCCGTCAATGTACTCGGTAACGTTGGCAGCATGACCGGAGGGCCACACTTCCAGGCTGGCATGGGCATCACCAGTAGCCAGGGCTGGCCACTGAGCGTTTTCATCCAGCGAAATAACTTCGACCGGATAGCCCAGTTCGTTTTCCAGCAAAATTTTGGCCACAGCCACGTTCAGCTCGGAGGCAGACCAGGCATTTTCAACCAGAATGATGGTCATTTTTTCGTCGGTGGTTGCGGCTTCGTCAACGGCCGTTTCCCCTGTTTCGGCCGTGGTGTCGGTGTCTGCGGCTGGTTCTTCGCCGCCAGAGCCACAGGCAGCCAACAGCAGCGCGGCAAAAAGCAAAATCAACAAACTTGTGAACTTCCAATTGATTTTCATGGTTTTCTCCTTCCTCGAAAAGCTTCTTATCAAGTGGTTGTGGAGTATAGCAGTCAACAACTTGTATGGCGACAAATAGTAGAAAGGAGGGAGAGGAACGGCCGTCGCCCACCTCCCTCATGCCCACACAAAGCGCCAGGGTGAAGGAGGCAGGCGTCGGTTAAAGGTGGTGTGAGAGTGCGGTTAAGACCGTTTGCTGTGGTCCACCGCTTTCAGAATTTTCAGGTTGAGCACAATAAAACGCCAGAGCTGAAACAGCTTGTTGTTCATCCAAAAACGGTCCTGATCGGTGATTTCAAAAGTTTCGGCAGCATCTTTTTTTTCTTCGCTCATTGTTTTTCTCTCCGCAGCTATTCAGGAATCATTTTCCAGGCAATACGTCCCTGAAGCTTGTGCATAAAGGTAGTGTGGATCATGCGCTTCATCCAGGCGCCGCCCAGCCCCATTTCCATGTGGGTCACAAAAGAGTCGCGCCCTTCTTCGTTGGGGTAGCGGCGGAAATCGGGCACCACCGGATAAATCATAATGGTAGCCGCCGAGCCGTCCCACAAAGAGTCGCCCATCGAGGCGATGCAGGCGGCGGCCATTTCTGTCATGCGCTCACTGTGGGTCATACGGCCGTGTTTCACCAAATCCACAATATTTTTGCCCACAATCCGGCCAATTATGCCCGACACCATGCCCGTGCGCGGTGGAGCGGCCGTAATTTGTGTGCCGTTTTTGGTTTCATGCGGAATGGAAATGGGTCCGGGCGGGGCAAAGGCAATGCCCGCCGCAAAAAGGTTGTGGTAATACGGATTTTGGTACAGCTCCGGCCAGGCGGTGGGGTTCATCATCAAGCGGTCGTAGGGCAAATCGTAAATGCCATCCACCTTCACAAAACCCGCCTTGTTCACCACCCGGTCAGACACATCCTCGCCATCTTTGCCGACGTACTTGAGGGGGATACCCATAAATTTGGGGATGAGCATGGAGAAGTCGTACGCGGTGTCGCCGTAGTTGCCGTCGTAATCTTCCCAGTAGATA
>CAUJGI010000714.1 GCA_963169155.1 Chloroflexota bacterium | reverse complement strand
GTAGAAAGTCTGGCCACCGTTTTCGGTGGGGCCAAACGAGGCAGCATCGGCCTTGGCTCGGCCAAGAGCAACATTGGCCACCTCAAGGCGGGCGCGGGCGCAGCCGGGATGCTCAAAGCCACGATGGCACTGCACCATAAGATTTTGCCACCCACGCTCAATGCCAATCCCGCCAACCCCAACATCGATTTCAGCCAGACGCCGTTCACCCTGCTGCACGAAGCACGCCACTGGGACAAACCCAACGGAACACCGCGCCGCTGTGGCGTCAGCGCCTACGGCTTCGGCGGCACGAATTTTCATCTGGTTTTAGAGGAGTATGTGCCGGGGATGTTGGCGCAGGAACGCAAAAGCTTTGCGGTGGAAGGCAAGGAGAGAGGGAGACAAGGAGACAAGGGGAATGGACGCCAGTCGGTCGCCCCTTCACCTAAACCACCGCGCGGCATTTTGGCCCTGGGTGCAGTTGACACAGCCGAATTGAGCCAGCAACTTGATGCTGCTTTGCAAAAAGTTGAGGGTGGGTGGACGCCGGCGTTTGTGGTGCCGGAAACGGCCGTCATCCAATCCCTCCACCGCCTCATCATTGACTTTGGCGACCATGACGAACTGTTGGGACGCCTGCAAAAAGCGCAAAAAGTGATGGGCATGGACTCCGCCCAGGCGTGGAAAGCGATGGAAGCCCAGGGCATCTTCCGCGGTTCCGGCCAGCCGAAGGGCAAAATGGCGTTTATGTTCCCCGGCCAGGGCAGCCAATACGTCAACATGGGGCGTGAGCTGGTTGAATTTTCGCCGCTCGTCAAAGAAGTGTTTGACGAAGCCGACGCGGTGATGACACCCATCCTGGGCAAGCCGCTCACCGAGTACATTTTTGTCGACCCCGACGACCCCAACGCCATCAACCAGGCCACCTTTGACCTGATGCAAACCGAAATCACCCAGCCCGCCATGCTGACGATGGACATCGCCATTCTGAAGCTGCTGCAAAGCTACGGCATCACCCCAGACATGGTGATGGGCCACTCGCTGGGTGAGTACGCGGCGCTGATTGCCGCCGGGATCATGCCCTTTGCCCACGCCCTGGAAGCATCGGCGGCGCGCGGCCAGGAAATGGCGGCGGTAGATGTACCAGACAAGGGCAAGATGGCGGCCGTTTTGGCCCCGTACGAGGAAGTGGAAGCAGTGCTCAACAGCGTGAAGGGCTACGTCGTCCCGGCCAACATCAACAGCCGCGCCCAATGCGTGTTTGGCGGGGCCAGTGACGCCGTGGACGAGGCGGTGAAGCAGTTTGAGGCCAAAGGGTTCCGGGTGATGGCCCTGCCCGTGAGCCACGCCTTCCACACCAGCATTGTGGCCCCGGCCAGCGAGCCGCTGCGCCGCGTGCTGGACCGGCTGGACATCCGCCCGCCGCAGCTGCCGCTGGTCGCCAACGTCACCGGCGACGTCTACCCCACCGAGGTCGAGGCAATCAAGGATTTGCTCAAGCTGCAAATCGCTTCGCCCGTGCAGTGGGTGAAGGGGCTGGAAACGCTCTACGCCCACGGCGTGCGCGCCTTTGTCGAAGTGGGACCCAAGCGCGCCCTGCGCGGCTTCGCCAACGACGTTTTTGCCGACAAAGATGACGTAACGGCCCTGATGACCAATCATCCCAAAAACGGCACGCTGGCCTCGTTTAACCAGGCGTTGTGTGGACTGTTTGCGGCGGGATATGCAAGTGAAAAGTTAGAAGTGAAAAGTGAAAAGTATGCGGTGGTTGAAACACCCGTAGAAGGAAAGGTGGATGCGATGGCTCCCCAAATGAGCAGCAACGGCCTGGCTAATGCGGAAGCAATTCAGCAAATTGTGGCCCAGGCAGTACAAAATCTCCAATCTCCAATCTCTAATCTCCAGTCTCCAGTCTCCAGCCAACCCTACAACCGCCACCACGAACCGCTTGGCTCGGTGGTGATTAGCGGCACGGGTCTGGGACTGCCCGGCGCGGAGAAGCCGGTGATGGACCCGGGCAACGCGCTGCGCATTTTGCACGGCGAGCAGTTTGTGGACCTGATTCCCGAGCGGTTCCGGCACAAGATGGTGGGCAAGCACATTACCCGGCTGGTGAAATCGGCCGAGGGCAGCGGCAGCTTTGCCACCATTGATGACCAAAACGAGGTCATTCGGCTGGCGGGCCGCCCCGGCAGCTTTGACCTGACCGAAGAGTACGACGTGCCGCAAAAGCTGGTCGATTCGCTAGACATCACCACGCAGCTGGCGATGGCTGCGGGTTTGGACGCCCTGCGCGAAGCGGGCATTCCGCTGGCCATGACGTACAAAAAGACCTCCACAGGCAGCACGTTGCCGCAGCGGTGGATGCTGCCGGAAGCGCTGCGGGACGAAACCGGGGTCATCTTTGCCAGCGCTTTCCCCGGCGGCGATCGGTTTGCCGAGGATTTTGAACGGTTTTACACCTACCAGAGCCGCGTCGAGCAGCTGGAAATGCTGGAAGCGTTACGGCGCACGGCCAGCGACCAGGCCACACTGCTGGAAATCACCCGGCGCAGCAACGCCCTGCGCGAACAGCTGGCCCGAGAGCCGTACATCTTCGACCGCCGCTTCATCTTCCGCATTTTGGCGATGGGGCACAGCCAGTTTGCCGAGTACATCGGCGCGCGCGGCCCCAACACGCAGGTGAATGCGGCCTGTGCCAGCACCACCCAGGCGTTGGGCATAGCGGAGGATTGGATACGGAACGGCCGTTGCCGCCGCGTCATCGTGATTGCTGCTGATGATGTGACCGGGGAACATCTCATGGAGTGGGTCGGCGCGGGCTTTTTGGCTTTAGGCGCAGCCGCCACCGACGACCGCGTAGACGAAGCCGC
>CAUJGI010000713.1 GCA_963169155.1 Chloroflexota bacterium | reverse complement strand
GCGTGCTAGGGCACACCAGCCCTCGGCGTGCGTTTGTTTTTGCCCTGGGGGCGGCGGGTGAGCACCAAATCCAGCACCACGGCGGCCAGTCGGGCATCGTCGTCAAACGTCTCGTAAAAGTCACCCAGGCGAAAAAAAACTATCGCATCTTGATGCTGCGCTTTGACGTCCAGATATTGCTGACGGCTGGGGGTGATGCTGCTGCTGGCCATGCCTGCTCCTATAAAAGTGTAGGGCGATTTGGTAAATCGCCGCCCGATTTACCAAATCGGGCTACAAATTCTCATGTGTGGCGGGTGGCGGGAGGCTCGTTTTGGGTCTGGCGATTAACTGGCAACCAGCCACTTTTCACTTCTTCTTCTGCAATTGGTAAGAATAGCCAGGAAGCATACAAAAGGCAAAGCAAATTGTTGTAATTCAGGATGACAGGGTAAGGCGGCATGGTACAATTGCGGTTTGTGCTGCGGCACCGTGTATATTCAACGAGGTTCATTGCATTGAAACGAATTTATTTTGGGATCGGCGTTGCGATCAGCGCCGTTTTTCTTTGGTGGGCACTGGGCGGCCTGGATTTAGCGGAAGTGTGGCAAGATGTGCAGTCAGCCAACTATTGGTGGCTGCTGCCCGGCGTGGCGGTTTATTTTGTCGCAGTCTGGGCGCGGACGTGGCGCTGGGATTACATGTTACGGCCGTTAAAACACATCCCCCTGCGCCAACTCTTCCCTGTGGTGGTCATTGGCTACATGGGCAACAACATCTACCCGTTCCGCGCCGGGGAAGTGCTGCGCTCCTACGTGCTGCGCCAGCGTGAAGGCGTACCCATGGGCGCCAGCCTGGCCACGGTCATCGTCGAGCGTGTCTTTGACGGGCTGGTGATGCTGGTTTTTGTCTTTGTCGCCCTGCCCTTCACCCCCATCCCCGGCGACGACGGCTCCATTCGCGCCATTGTGACCACCGCCAGCGTGGTCTTTTTTGTGGCGATGCTCGTTTTTTTTGCCCTGGCCGCCATGCCGGATCGTTTTTACGCGCTGGCCGAGTGGTTGGGGGATAAATTTTTACCGGAGCGGCTGAAACGGCCGCTTCTCGACTTCCTGCAACGTTTTCTCACTGGCCTGGAATCCCTGCGCAGCTTCCAAAACGTCCTCATGATTTTCCTCACCTCGGTGGTCATCTGGCTGCTGGAAACGGTGAAATATTGGTTTGTCATGCACGCCTTCAACTTTGAGGTGAGCTTCTTTGCCCTGATGTTGATGAACGGCATTGTCAATCTGGCCACCACGCTGCCCTCCGCCCCCGGCTACGTCGGCACGTTCGACGGCCCCGGCATCGCCGTGCTGACGCTGTACGGCATCGAACGCCGGGTAGCCACAGCTTACACCCTGGTGCTGCACGCCGCCCTCTGGCTGCCCATCACCCTGCTGGGCGGCTACTACATGCTTAAAGAAGGGCTGGGCTGGGCCGATTTCGGCCGTGCCGTGGCCGTGGCCGAGCAGGAGACCAACGCATGAAAATTGCCATTGTCGGGGCCGGGCTCACCGGACTTTCAGCCGCTTACGATTTGCTCGCCGCCGGACATGAGGTAACCTTATTTGAAGCCAGCAGCCAGGTTGGCGGGCTGGCCACCGGCTTCCAGGATGAAAAGTGGGAATGGCCGCTGGAAAAGTTTTACCATCACCTCTTTGCCTCAGATGCGTCGATGATTGAGCTGGTAAACGAGCTCGGCTTTAGCGACAAGCTGTTTTTCCCCACGCCGCGCACTTCCATTTTATATGAAGGCAAAATTTACCCATTCAGCAATCCGGTCGATTGGTTTAAGTTCCCTGGCTACAACGTGATCGACTTTTTCCGCTTTGGCGTGGTGGGGGCGTTTATCCGCTTCACCAAGTTTTGGCGCTATTTGGAAAAGTTTACGGCCGTCAACTGGACCCGCCGCTTCTATGGCCAAAAAATCTACGAAGTAAGCTGGAAACCGCTGCTGATCGGCAAGTTTGGCGGCTATTACGACAAGGTGAACATGGCCTGGCTGTGGGCCAGGCTGCACGCACGCAGCTTCAAGCTGGGCTACTTTGAAGGCGGCTTTCAGGCGTTTATTGATGTGTTGGAAACGGCCGTTACCAAGCGCGGCGGCCACATCCACCTCAACAGCCCTGTCCAACAAATTACCCCTACCAATTCCCACCAGCTTAGCCTGGCCATTTACGGCCAGGACCAGACGTTTGATGCCTGTCTGGTGACCACCTCCCCCGGTTTGCTCAGCAAAATGTCCCCCAGCCTGCCCCAAAATTACCTGGGACAGCTGCTCAACCTCAAAAGCATGGGGGCGGTGGTGCTGACGTTGGCGCTGAAACGGCCGCTCATGGCCGACAGCAACACCTACTGGCTCAACATCCCGGCCAGCAGCACCGACAAGTCGCAAAACGAACTGCCCTTCCTGGCCCTGGTGGAACACACCAACTACATCGACCGCCAACATTACGGCGGCGATCACATCATCTACTGCGGTGATTATGTCAATCCAGACCATCCCTACATGACCATGAACCAGGAAGAACTGGTGCAGCTTTTTACCAATGCGTTAGGTAAAATTAACCCGCATTTTCAGCCAGAGTGGGTGCGCCAAAGCTGGTTGTTCCGCGCCAGCTACGCCCAGCCCGTGCCCTTTGTCAACCATTCACAGAATATTCCGGCGATCCAGACGCCAAGTCCCGGCCTCTACTTTGCCAGCATGAGCCAGGTTTATCCGTGGGATCGCGGAACAAACTTTGCCGTGGAAATCGGCCGTCGTGCGGCCACCCTCATCAGCGAAGGGTAATTGCCTCCTGAAAGTACAAATGTAAGAGTGTTTCGCTACCGTCACTATGTTATGTTTGGAGCCGATTTGGGCCTGTTCCCTTCAAGCAAAAAAGGCTTTACAAGAAAATCAGCTCAGCACCTATTTAAAAATATAAAAACCTCAAAGTTTTACACCATACCCCCAACAGCTTCACATCACTATTTCACTTGTAAAACTTTGACAATCTCTCAATCCATTTCGCGATGAGTTATTTGAAGGAGTATTTGTTATGAAGATTATTGTTGTTGGCACCGGTTTTGTGGGGCTGCCCCATGCGGCCGTTTTGTCAGAAGCGGGTCATGAGGTGTATGCCTACGACATCGACCCCAAAAAGATTGCCGCCTACCAGAGCGGTGAAGCCGCTCAAATAGAGCGGTATGTCAATGAGCCGGGATTGGCTGCCGCCATTGCCGAAACCAAAGATCATTATTTGTTCTTCACCTCAGACATCAGCAGCCAATGTGAGGATGCCGATGTTTTCTTCATGTGCATCAACACGCCGCCCAACCGCGATGGCTCAACCGACCTGACCTATTACCTCAAGGCCGCCCATGACATCGCTGGTTTTCTGGCCCAGCGCAAAAATCAAAACCGCGTGGTGCTGGTGAACAAGAGCACGGTTCCCGTGGGCACGGCACGTCTGCTGGAGCGCATCATGCACGAGCATGACGTGCAAAACTTTGGCGTTGCCTCTAACCCGGAATTCCTGGCCCAGGGCAACGCCATCGACGGCTCGCGGCGTCCCGACCGCGTGGTGGTTGGCGCGGATACCGAAGAAGATTACAAAATTTTGCGCCGTGTTTATTCCCAGTTTGTCAACCATGTGCGCATCAAGTACGTGGAAACTACGCCCGAAACGGCCGAAGCCATCAAATACATGGGCAACACCCTGCTGCTCACCTACATCTCCTTCTGGAACGGCGTGGGCGCTCGGGTGGCCGAATCGCTGCCCAACGTGCGCATGGAAGATTTGAAGATTGGCGTTACGGCCGATACGCGCATCAGCACCTGGGGCTCCTACGTGAGCAACGGCGCGGGTGGCAGCTGCTTTGGCAAAGACATCCAGTCGCTCATCTACCAGCTGAACCAGGCTGGCTGCTCAACTGATCTGCTGCAGGCGGTGTACAACATCAACGAGTACCAGAAAACGTACCTCATTGATCGGGCCATTCATGAAGCCAATTTCAACTTTAACCAGAAGACCGTGGCCATTTTGGGCCTGGCCTTCAAGAAGCGCACCAACGACATGCGGGATTCGGCCGCTTTGAAAGCGGTTGAGTCACTGCTGAGCAAGGGCGTGAAATCGATCCGCGCTTACGACCCGCTGGCGATGGAAGCAGCGCAGCAGCATTGGTTCAACCCGAACAAAAATTACCTGTTCGAGCGCATTAGCTACCACGACACGGTACAGGAAGCGCTGGAAGGCAGTGACGCGGTTTATATTTCTACTGACTGGGAAGAGTTCCGCGGTTTGTCGCGCACCATTGAAAAGGCGGTTGAGCCGCCGTATCTGGTCATCGACGGCCGTCGCATGATTCCCGACTACCAAAGCCTGGTGGACAAAGGGTATCAATACCTGGCAGTTGGTGGGGCGCTGCTGGAGCCTGAGATGGAAACGGCCGTTCTCTCCGCCAATGGCCTGGTACCCGAGCCGGAAAAACAGGCATAAACCACCCCAGCGCGTTTAAGTTTAGGATGACATACCTGCCAGATGAATGAATGTTTATCTGGCAGGTTTTTTGTTAGGTGGGATGGTGAACGGCCGTTTCCCCATTCCCCATCCATTGCTATAATCCAAACCCTTGCATTCAACAATGGTAAAGGATAGTTCATGACAAACTCGGTTTACAAAACAACCCTCGACAACGGCCTTACCGTCGTGCTCAAAGAGATGCATCATGCCCCCGTGGCCAGCTTCATGGTCTGGTACCGCGTCGGCAGCCGGCACGAAAAACCGGGCATTACCGGTATTTCGCACTGGGTGGAGCACATGATGTTCAAAGGGACGCCCACCTACCCCAACGGCACGCTGGACAGCATGGTATCGCGCGAGGGTGGCTTTTGGAACGCCTTTACCTGGATCGATTTCACCGCCTACTATGAAACGATGCCCACCAGCAAGATCGACCTGGCCCTTCAGCTGGAAGCTGACCGCATGGCCAACACCCTCATGACGCCAGAAGAGATCGAATCGGAACGTACCGTCATCATCTCCGAGCGGCAAATGTATGAAAATGACCCCAACTTCCAGCTCAGCGAAGAGCTGACCTCGGTAGCTTTCCGGGTGCATTCTTACCATCATGAAGTCATTGGCGATGTGGCCGATCTGGTCACGATGACCCGGGACGATTTGTATCACCACTACCAGCGGCATTACGTGCCCAATAACGCCATCGTCGTGGCCGTGGGCGACTTTGCCACGGCCGACATGATGCAGCGCATTAACGCGCAGTTTGGCCATTTGCCCGCGGGTGAACCAACCAGCCCGGTAACCCGGCACGAACCGCCACAAAAAGGCGAACGGCGCGTGGCGGTGCAGGGGCCAGGCGACACGGCTTATCTCACCGTCGCTTACCGCGCGCCAGCCGCCGCTCATCCCGACTATTTGCCGCTGGTGCTGCTCAACGCCGCCTTTGCCGGGGGCAGCAGCCTGGGCATGTTTGGCGGCGGCGGCAGCAACAAAAGCTCGCGCCTGTACAAAGCGCTGGTCAACACCGAGCTGGCAGCCAG
>CAUJGI010000712.1 GCA_963169155.1 Chloroflexota bacterium | reverse complement strand
CCCCCAGTGGAATGTGCTTGAATTTTTCCCACTGCTGCAAAAAGTAGGGCAGCACATGGTAGCCAATTTCGTAAATGTAGTTGCCGTGTACGTCGCTTACCACGTCCAGATGCGGCGCGTAGATGATCAGCTCGCCACCTTCGGCCAGGGCGGGTTCCAGCTTGTACATCGCCTTGCCCGCCGTCCACAGCTCATCGTACATGGGTGGGGCACAGGAGAGGACGCGGTGAAACGGCCGTTCCACCCACACAATATGTCGCTGCGACGACAAATCGGCCGCCGCGCTCCAGGCGGACAGATAGTCACCGATGAACATACCCGCCAGCCCCTGCCCGACCACCACCAGGGCAATGAGCGTACTGGGCGTGGCTACATGTTCGGCGGCGGCGTGGATCATCGCCCGCACCGGCGTTTCCTTGAGGCCGATCGTGCCGCGTACCCCGGCCAGCGCCCCCAGCCAGTGCGTCACGTTAATCATCTCGGCGCCGGAGATGCCGGGGAAAAAATATTTGGCCCCGCCGGAAAAACCGACCACTTCATGCGGAAACGTCGGCCCCAAAATGATGATGTGATCGTAGTCGAGGATGGCCCGGTTGATGTGCACCGCCACGTCGCCGCCCAGGGTAGGGTGCCAGCGCTCCCCGGCAAGCTGCTGAATTTGCCCCTGGAGCAGCGTGCCGATTTGCACCAGGGCGTGGGGCGAATCCCAGGCGTGGTTAAGCAGGTCAATCTGCCGGTAGCTGGTTTGCCGTTCCTTTGGGGTGATGCCGACCAGCTGGCACAGCTGCGCCTCGCCCAGCGGCGGGTGCGTGCCCAGTGCGACCATGAAGTCCAGCTGCTGGCAGTCGTACAAACTCTCTACGAGGATGCGAAACAGCTGCGGCAGGGGAATGGTGCGCGTGTGGTCGGGGATAAGCACCAGCACTTTTTGTCGGGTGAATTGGTGCTGCAGAACGGCCGTTACCGTCTGCCGGATCACATCCTCAGCCAGCAGTTCACCAGGGGGAGCAGTCAGTTCAATCATCGTTCACCTTACTAGAGATTTATCCACACATTGCACAGATGATACAGATTTTAAAATATCAGACTCCACAGAAATGTCACCAGCGCAATGGTCACCGGGGCTACGCCGAACGTGGCCACAAATTGAACAATCAATCTCTTTTTGTCCATCTTTCCTCTTTAACTGGCCAATATCGTTATCACCACGTTTCCTCTTTTGTGCCCTTGTCCCACATATCGGTGCGCTTCAGCCATTTGTTCCAACGGGTAGCATCTGTCAATCACAGCCTTGAACTGACCCGCCTCGACGAGCTCTTTGATAACAAGCAGGTCTTTTACCTTTGCCTTTGCTGATCGCAGCCCGGCAGCCATAAATCTGGCTTTTTTGCCACTGTGCCTGGCCAGCCCAAGCAAGTCAGGCAAAATTTGCAGGGTAGGGACAGTGGTGAGATAGAGTCCGGCTGGCTTGAGCGCGTTTTTACAACGGGAAAACCCAAGCTTGCCCACGGTGTCAAAAATAATGTCATACAACTTGCCGTTTTGGCTGAAATCTACCTTGGTGTAATCAATGACCTCTTCCGCGCCCAGGGATTTGACCATTTCGACATTGCCGGTGCTGCAAACCCCGGTTACCTCCGCCCCAAAGATTCTGGCCAGCTGTACTGCGGCCGTACCCACCGATCCAGACGCGCCATAGATCAGCACTTGTTGTCCGCTCTGGATATTTCCCTTGTCCCGCAGAAAAGGCAGCGCCGTCAAGGCACCATTGGGAACAGCCGCGGCTTCTTCATAGCTCATATTCACAGGTTTTAGCGCCAGGGCTTTGTCTTCCGGCATACATTTGTATTCCGCGTAGGCCCCAAACGAGTCGATGCCAAATACCTGGTCGCCGGGCTTAAAGCGGGTCACGGCGCTGCCAATCACTTCCACCTCTCCAGCCAGCTCTTGCCCCAGGATGGGGTTCCTGGGTTTTAGAAAGCCGTTAAACCCTGGAGAAGCCCTCATGTCCGGGTCTTCTTTTACAACTGTGGTCGCATAGATTCGTACCAGAACTTCATGCTCTTTGGGTTCAGGGGTTTTCACTTCTTTGAGCTGCAAAACTTCCGGCGGTCCGAATTTTGTGTAAACAATCGCTTTCATGCCACACCCTTGCCTTCGGCAGCCAGGCTCAATGGCTGGCTGCTCATAATCTGGCTGCTACGCAGCAGCACAATCCCCAGCCAGACGAGCCAGGTGATCTGGCCCAGGCCAAAGATTCCGATCAAACTGTCGGTCAACCCGGGGATAAGGGAGATGATGCCCACCGCGCCAACCCCCAGGCCTAGGATATTCTGGCTCTTGGAAAGCTCTCCAGTCCGCAGCGCGGCAAGGCTGAGCAGCAGCACCCAAAGGCCGCCCAGAATTTCACCATTGGCGTTGCCCAGCCCGTTGGCCACGGCTTCAATACCCTGCCAGGTCAACGCCGCCTGGGCCGGGTCCTGCGAATAAAGTGGCGCAATCGCGGCCAGCCCGGCGTTGGCAACCATGCCGGAGGCAATCAGCGAACCGGCCCAGATAATCCCGACGGCCGTTGCCACT
>CAUJGI010000711.1 GCA_963169155.1 Chloroflexota bacterium | reverse complement strand
TATCTAGCCGACCCATCATTGCCACCATCAACGGCGAACAATTTGAGGTCTGGCCGGAGCTGGAGAATGGCAGACCCACTGCCTTGGCGCAGCAAAACGGCACAGCCCCAGCGCCGCCGCGCCATAGTTCGGCGCTGTCGCAGCCGCTGTCCGGTGCGCCCACTGCTCCATCCGGTGAACGCAGCAAAGTGGTCCGCGCCCCCATCCCCGGCATGATCACCGAAGTCCTGGTCCAGGCCGGACAGTCAGTGACCGCCCGGCAGCCCTTGTGCGTGTTGGAGGCCATGAAGATGCACAACACCATCTACGCCGCCCACGCTGGCGTCATTGCCAACGTCGCTATTGCTGTTGGACAGCATGTAAAACACAGCGACATCATGATTGAATTTGCCGATTAGCACCCATCTAAAATTTGCTGAGATTGGGCCAATCTCGAAGATTGGCCCAATCTGACTCATAAGTTACCGGAATCGGCCTGTGTAGTGGAACTAACCATGGATTTTGTACAATTTCTTCCTGAACTATTAAAAGGCATTACCACTCTTACGCTGGGCAATGTCCTGATGATCCTGGTGGGCGGCGTTTTAATCGCCCTGGCCATCATCAAAAAATATGAGCCCATCTTGCTGCTGCCGATTGGTTTTGGCTGCCTGTTAGCCAATATCCCCCAATCGGGTATGACAGAGGGCGAAGGTTTGTTCAGCCTGCTGTATGCCGTGGGCATCAGCACGGAACTGTTTCCGCTGCTCATTTTTATCGGCGTGGGGGCAATGATTGACTTCAGCCCTTTGATGGCCCAGCCAAGAATGGTGCTGTTGGGCGCGGCCGGGCAGATTGGTATTTTTGGCACTCTGATCCTGGCAACCTTGCTGGGATTCCCGCTCAACGAAGCGGCGTCCATCGGCGTGATTGGCGCGATTGATGGCCCTACATCTATCTTTGTGTCCAGTCAGCTGGCGCCCCGGCTGCTGGCACCCATCGCCGTAGCCGCTTACTCTTACATGAGCCTGGTTCCTATCATCCAGCCGCCGCTGATGCGCCTGATGACGACTAAAAAAGAGCGGCGTATTCGCATGGTTTATGCCCCCCGGCCTGTTTCCCGGCGGGCGCGAATTCTGTTTCCCGTGGTGATCACGCTGGTTGTTGGTTTGTTGATGCCCCCCGCACTGCCGCTCATCAGTATGCTGATGTTGGGCAATTTAATGCGCGAAAGCGGGGTGGTGGACGGGTTGAGCAAGTCGGCGCAGAATGAAATTGCGAATGTGGCCACGCTTTTCCTGGGGGTAACCATTGGCTCCACAATGAGCGCCAGCACGTTCCTGGTGTGGGATACCTTGAGTATTCTGGTGCTGGGGTTGGTCGCTTTTGCGCTGGATACGGTGGCTGGATTGTTGCTGGGCAAGGTGATGACGGTGCTGAGCCGAGGAACGATCAATCCCTTGTTGGGGGCAGCGGGTATCAGCGCTTTTCCCATGGCCGGTCGTCTGGTGGCCAAAATGGCGCAGGATGAAGATCTCGACAATTATCTATTGATGCACGCCATGGGAGCGAACACGGCCGGACAGCTCGCCAGCGTGATAGCTGGCGGGGTACTGCTGGCGCTGGTATCAGGCAGCCTGTAAGATGGTCTTGCTTCGGGTGGCTTACAGCAGCTGAACGGCCGTTTCTGCCCCATCACACCTTATCCTCCAGCTTCTATTCTAACAGTTCCAACTGCTCTGCATCTGCGAGTTTAATGGCTACCTCCGTCTCCCACTGGCTCATGTCGGGTTCATCGGCCGGGTCGGTCAGGAAATATTCAACCCGAGCAGCGAAGGCGTCGCCTTGTGGATCCTCCCACCGGTCCCACAGGAGGCCCTGTTGGTCTGCCCACTCAATCAAGACCGCATTGCCCGGGATGCCGTTTTCTATGCCGGTATACACGAGGCTGGCATACCGCCCGGCGGGAAACTCACTGACATTGATACGGCCGTTGCCCATCAACTCCTTGTCTATCGGCCAGCCTAACTCAATGTCCATCTTATCTTCCATATTGATGACGTAGTAACGCATGAATGGCGGCCCAGACGGCTGGGTGCCTTGCTCGGCCAACCAGGCCAACACTTCATCATGCAGCTGGGGGATGAGACCAGAGTCAAGCTCCTGAAGTCTCACCTGGGTCCGAATGCCCGCATACAGTTGGGCAGCGCGATACGCAACCTTAGGTTCAGTTGTAAAAGCCATGGCTATTTCTCCTGTTTCTTTTTAATGGGATATTGGATTTCGGTGATGTAGTGGGGGTCATCGAGGCGGATTGGCGTCTGGTTGTGCAGATTTATTTCCCGGTCGGGACCGGCAATGCGGTAATTATGGGCATCAATCCAGGTCATGACCGCTTCATGCGCTTCGTGGATCCGCTCATAGGTACCGTGGTGAATGGTAGTGGCCATAGTTGCAGCAGGCAGTTTGTAGACACGCATACGGCCGTTATCCGGCACGGGACAACGAAGGAAAAAGGCCGCCGCCCCGTCTACATCCGTTTCCTTGAACTCGTCGTCGTACCAGAGCACCAGCGTTTGGCCGCCCTGACCTGGCGTTGGCCCCAGTGCCGTTGGCACATGTTCCCCCAGGGCCTCATAGACTTCAGCATACAACGCCCCAACGGCCTGGTGATTGGGTAAAATCGTGCGCACTGCGGCCACCAGCTGCGGCTCTATCTGTTTGATGATGACATCGTAAGGCGAGAGCGCCTGCTCTCGCTCAATCTGCTGCAGGCGGACCGCTACCTCGGTTAACTGGCGCTGCGTGTCGGCCAACACCTGGTTGATTTGCGCCTGGCGCAACCGCAGCATGCCGTGCATCTGCTCCAGGCTGAGACCTTCCTGCAGCAGCCCCGCGATTTGCTCCAGCGTAAACCCCAGCCCTTTTAGCGCCAGAATCCGATTCAGGTCAGCCAGCTGGCTGATGGCATAATAGCGATAGCCAGTGAAGCTGTCGACTGCAACCGGTTTGAGCAAGCCCACTTGATCATAGTAACGCAGCGTCGCCACAGGGACTTGAGCCAGTTTAGAAAACTCACCAATCTTAATTATGTTGTTTTACCTGCCTGTTTACTGTCATGCCACAGAGTATAAACCCTCTAGTAGCTTGAGAGTCAAGTCAAACGATGCAATGAGGGTTTGCCCGATTACCCAAGCCCAAGCGTCAGCGTTTGAAGAGAAGCGGCGGCCGTTACCTGGCCTGGTAACGGCCGTTTCTATCTCCTAATCGAACAAGAAAAAGGTGTGGCAGGAAAGTGGCTGGTCTGCTGGTTCAGTGTCCCTCACCCTCTCTGGTGAAAAGTTTCTGGACAATGCTTTTGGTAGTTTGCTGTCAGGTTCGGGAAGCAAGGTAGGCAGTCATCGACTTTAAGCTGTGAAAGTTCTCGATGGTCACATCTTCATCAGGCACTTGAATGCCAAATTTTTCTTCAATGAAGGTAACCAGTTGCAGGATACCGAGCGAGTCGATAATACCAGCCGCCAACAGATCATTGTTTTCATCCAGGTCATCGCTGGAACCACTCATCAATCTTTCGTGGATGTACTCGTTCAAAACAGTAGACGCATTCATTTTTTGATCTCCCTTAAAGTGTAGGGCGATTTGTTAAATCGCCGCCCGATTTACCAAACCGGGCTACAAATTTTCATTTATGGTGGTGTGCCCACTCATGAACTCCCTTAGCGAAGCAGGCTTCCCATTTAACGCGGCCCGAGCCAGGTTTCAGTGGTTTGAATTTCTGAATTAGCCTGCCAAATTGGGGCGCGTTCGGGATGATAACGGGAACCAATGGGGACTGAATAAAGGTCTTCATTATCATAAAGGCGCTCGCCTTCCCGTTTTAGCATTTTGCGGAAGGCCATAATTGCCTTAGACGGTTGGTGCTCAAAGATGCGGCCCGCAAAAGCATCCGTCATTTCTTCCGTGTACCGCTGATGCACAAAAAGCGCAAAAGCCAGCGGCTGTTCCCAGAACAGGTCGATCATGTCCTCCAACACGTCAGCGCCTTGCTCACAGCGGAGCTGGTGTTCCGCAAATGGGTTGTCAGCGTCCCGGTTGGCCCCATCCAGATATGCCTTAATCTCCGGCGCGGCCAGCTGTGCCTCGCGCATGGCCACCGTCAAACCAAAAGAGAAGATGGGGTCAATAAAGCGGTGCGCGTCACCAATGCAGATGTAGCCTTTGCCACAAAAACCCTTCACCTGGTATGAGTAGTTGGGAATCACATGCACGTCTTCGGCAAAATCAATGGTGGGCAGGCGCCGCGTCAATTCATCATTCAATTCGTGGAGTTCCCGGATCAGGAATTCCTTCGTGCTCTCGCCTTTGGCCTGGAAATAGGCCGAAGGCGACACAACCCCCACACTAACGACGTCCTCATCCAGGGGAATAAACCAGCCCCAGTGAAACTTCTTCTGATAAAAGATCAGCGTATTGTCTTTATCTTCCAGCCTGGAACCGCCGCTGTCGCGAATGGCCCCTTTCACCTGTGAAAAAATGGCAATTTGTTTATCGTAGTTTCCCAGGTATTTTGGCCCCGTTACGCCAGCGTTGGCCAGAAAAGTGGCCTGGCCTGAACAATCCAGGATAACCTCTGCTTCAACAGTCTGGTAGCTGCCTCCGGCCAAACGAACTTCAACGCCTTGTACCGAGCCATCGTCATTGAGGAGTGGCCTCGTCGCTTTTCCGGGCAGCAGGGTGGCACCTTTAGCCAGGGCATGGTTCAGCAGCATCTCGTCAAAGTCACTGCGCCGTACCTGCCAGGTGGTGCTGTCATAAAGCTCCCACGCCTCATTGCGACTGGTGACAGGCACCCACCAACTGCTGTGCCCCTTCGGTCCGTAAACCTTCACCCCCTGTTTTACCGGGTAGCCGCGGGCCATCATTTCCGCTTCCAGACCCAACTCGCGAATGACCTTGCCCGCCTCGCCGGTCATCGATTCACCAACGTGGTAGCGCGGGAAGGTTTGCTGCTCGACGATAATGGACGAGACGCCTTCTCTTTCGAGGAAGAGTGCCGCCGATGCTCCGGCGGGTCCGCCGCCTATAATCACAACATCTGTTTTCATGGTTGTGCTGCTCCTTCAATCTGATTATTCGATAAGTTTGGTGGCAAGTTGCAGAAGGCAAAATGCCAGTTTATGACCTTTCGCCATATAGTCACGGCTTTTTTTAGTGCCCCTATTCAAGCGGGATATCCGCCAGCTGTGGTTTAAAAATATGGCTGGAAGATTTTTCAACAGTTTCAATGTAATTGCGCATGGCATCGAGAACCGGCACTTCAGACCGATCAAACACTTCACCTTGCAGCAGCTGCAATACTTGCAGACGATACTCGGGATTGGCAATAAAGCGGGTAAAAAGCGGCAGCAGCTTGTAATACAGACGAATAAATTCGTACCACACACCTGCGCCTTGTCTTAACCGATCCTCGTAGGGTTTGAAAACGGCCGTACTAAACTCATCCTTCTCAAATGCCGCCACAATACATTCAGCCGCATACTTGGCGCTGTATAAGGCAATGCTAACGCCCGATGAAAAAATGGGGTCCACAAACCGGGCCGCATCCCCCACCAACAAGTAGCCGTTGCCCACAAAATTGGTCATTGTATAGCTGTAATCGCCCTCGCTTCTGAACTCGTTTACCCGCCTGGCGTTTCGCATGGTGTGGGCCAGATTGCTGTTGGTTTGTAACTGCGCGTTAAAGTACGTTTCTATGTCGGCGTGGAACTCAGAGAACACCGATTTGTCTACCACCACACCCACCGAAGTAATCTCTTCGGTAATAGGAATTTGCCACACCCAGCCGCGTTCCACCGTGAGAAAATAGATGTGGATATGATCACGGGTGTTATCATCGCCTTTGTCCAACCCGGTAAACCAGGCATGTACCGCATATTGGTTAAATACTGGATCCTTCTCGATTACACGCAGCTGCCGTCCGATCAACATTCCTCGACCGCTGGCATCCACAATGACCTTGGCAAACAGGTCTACTTCCTGGTCGCCCAGCCCAACGCGTACGCCAACAGCCTGGTCGCCGTCAAAGAGGACACGCTTTACCACCACGCCCTGCATCACTGTAGAACCTTTTGCCTCGGCATGTTTCAGCAGCTGATGGTCAAACTTTCCGCGATCCACATGGTACGTATAATCCTGGTGAATGCCCGGTTGGGGGAATTCAGCGAATTCAATGGAAAACTTCCCCCGGTTGGCTGGCGCGTGCCAGGTCGCGCCATACTTTTTTACAAAACCCGTCTCTTCCATGGTTTCAAGGAAACCAATTTCCTCGAAGATGCGGGTGCTGGAGGTCACCATTGATTCACCAACGTGGGGGCGTGGATGGTTGGCCTTTTCGATGATGGTGTTGCGA
>CAUJGI010000710.1 GCA_963169155.1 Chloroflexota bacterium | reverse complement strand
GGTGTGGGTACGGCCGTATTGAATAAAATTGGTGCTGGGCAAATAGCTAATTTCGTACTTGGTCAGCAGCGGCCCGTTTGGCCCGTAAAGCGCATGAAACGGCAAATAGTGCAAAAAGCCGTGCGGAATGATGATCAGCTTCTTGTAACCTGGCAGCAGCTCAGCTACCTCGGCGAGCAATGCGTTGTAGAGCTGACGCAAGATGCCCTGCGCATTGCTGCTCAGCTGGTCGATTCTTTGCGGCGAGCTGTGCGGCACCGCATTCAGATTCAGCCAGAAAAGCTGCATGAGCTGCTGAATCTGGCCCGGTTTGCTTGGCAGCGGGTAAGCCGCCACCGTTTCGCCGGTGATAACAAAAACAATCAACTCCCCTTTGGCCACAAAAAACTCCAAAAGCACCGTTTCCGCGTCCAGCCTGGGCTGCACAGACTCTGCCTGAATCTGCCACAAAGCAGCGTCGGTGGTGTAATCTGCGTTGCGAATCAGCAAGTTGTGCCAGAGGGAGGTGATGCGCTTTTCCAGCTGCTGCACCTTTTTTTGCGCCGTTTTTTGCTCGGAGGCCAAAATAGAGTCGGTGAAATCGGCGGAGGTTTCGGTGCTGACCCAGCGGCGATAGACGCTGTCCCGTTCCGCCCGCAGGCGCGTCAGTTCCGCAACCACGGCTTCGTCTTCTGGGGCGCGAACCTGAATGCCAATATCCAGCCGAAACGCCAGCATTTCCAGAAGAACGCGGGATTTGGCTCTTTCGGCGTAGTGCAAACTGGCCGTGGGTTCATTCATTTGCAGACAGAGCTGAACCATTTCTTCGTAAATGAGATGCTTGTCCAGCAGAAAATCGGAGCGAAACTCCAGCATCAAGCGCCCTCTGAGCTGTTCCAGGGCAATGATGGCCTTTTTCAGCCTGGCCCGCGCCTGCGGGTAATCGGCTTTTTCCCTGGCCAACTGACCCAGCAGATGCTGCGCCTGATAGATCATGAGCGGCAGTTCGTCCTGGGTGCCAATGGCCAGGGCGCAGCTGGCGTGTTTTTCGGCCTGTTCGTACGCCTGTGTTTGCAGCTCGGCGCGGGCGGCCAGGAGCAGGGCATGGGCCCTTGGGACGCGCAGGTTGTGGGCTTCAAAAACCGTCAGGCAGGTGAGGCTCAGCGACAGAGCTTCAGCCAGTTTTCCCTGAAGCAGGCAGATGGAGGCTATTTCCAAATCGGCCGTAGCGGCCCAAACGGCATTTCCCTCGCTGCGGAAGATTCGTTTTGCCTTGTGCAAGGCAGTCAGGGCTGGCTCGTAATGTCTCAGGCCCGCGTGGGCTACGGCTTCGTTGAGCAGGCATTGGGCCACTTCAAACTGGGCACCTAACCGGGCAAAGAGGTGGCGAATCTTTTGGAAGTTTTCCAGCACGTCGGTATAGCGGCCCAACTGCAGCAGGCAGTCGCTGATGTACAGCTCAATGAGGATGGCATCGCGGTGACGGCCGTCTGACAAAAATATCGTCTGCGCCTTGTTAAGCAGTTCCAACCCTTCGTTGTACCGCCCCAGGATGAAATACGTGATGCCCAGCGTTTGCTGGGTGCGGGCAATTTCCGCCACCTGCCCCGATTTTTCAAGCAGCTTGACCGCCTCCTCAATGACCTCGATGGATTGCTGGAACAAACCAAGATTACGCAGCGCAATCGAGCGATTGTTTTCCACGCGGCCAAGTGTGTCGATTGCAGCGCTGTGCTTGAGGTAAATCGCTTTGGCTCTATCAAACAGATCCAGCGCCTTGGCGTCGTCGCCCAGTCTCAGATAGACCAAGCCCAAATTGACCTTTACTTTGGCCAACAGCAGCCATTCGCCGTGCTCTAGCAAAATTTTTCTGGCCCATTCGCCCGCTTCTTTGGCTTCGTCATAACGGCCTAAATGGGCCAGCGGCATCAGTTTGGCATAATGACAGCCCGCCTGGTTAACGAGATGATTTTGGGCTTTATAAATCTCGGCCGCCTGGTCATAAAATGTGATAGCTTCCTGATATTCACCAAGCCCGCCGTAGGCAAAGGCATTGGCCTTGGCCCGAAAACCAAGCGCCAGGTACCAATCGTTTTGCGTTATCTGACCAAATTGGCAGAGCAGGTCGGCGATTTGCAGGCAGGTTTGAATATTGCTTCTTAAAAAGTAGTCAGATTTCTCTTTGAGTAAATTAGCGACAGTATCTTGTGCTGCCCGGTTCAGATGAAAAGTGATATGTTCGATGAATTGTCTTTGCGCGAAGTTGGGTAACGCAAGCAAAGACGCCATCACCTGCTGCGGTGAGAGCGTCTGTACATCATCAAACACTTCTGTTTGGTCTAAGATCAGAACCATACTTTCTTCAATGTGGTATTAGATTAATAAGTCCTGGACATGAATCTCGACATCAGCGCCGGAAAGCGTGAGTTCATAAGTTCCTGTCTCCAGGCCGGTAAAGGTAAAGTTGCCAATTTCGTCCAGGGTAACGGCCGTTACTACCCCATCACCCTGCAGCAGCTTTGCCTCTACTGCCTCCGTCGCAATACCCAACACCAGCCCCAGAATTACCTTGCGCCCCGGCTGCTCCGGATCATCCTGGACTTCCAGCGAAAGTTGGGCGTCACCGGCTTCATACATCAGCGGACCGCTGCTGCTGCCGCGCAGGGCAAAGGCCGGGGTACCGACCGCTGGGCCAAGGCCCTGTCTGGTTTGCCCACCGCTGGGCAGTCGTTTGGCAATCCAGACTCTGATTCGTTCACCAGTAGAGGGTTGGAGGGAAACGGCCGTTTCCAGCAAAAACACCTCTAGCTGTTCAATTTCTCGTGTGCACAAGGGGCATACTGCCAGGTGGTTGGCAATGGGTTGAACGGCCGTTTCCCCCAGCAGCCCCAAATGATAATTGCCTAACGTTGCGCTATCGGGACAGGTAATTCGGTAGAGAGCAGCTTTGAGACTGTCTTCCATTTGCGCCATAGTTCCTTCTCCTCTTCAGTGCGCCCATCTGTTGCATTCCTTCTTGCACATCGCGCAACCTGGTGACAGAAATGGGAATTCTCCCGCCGGGAGTGTTTCTGTCATTGCCAGCACCCTTGGCTGTTACCCAATAAACGATAGCTGTGCCATTTTTCACGCATCGTCCACAAATTGCCGAAATTCGTCATTGCGCCGCACCCGCGCCAGGAAATTGTCCTTGGTGCGCGATACGTCCCGCACATCTTCAAACTGCCCCGGGTACAGATCGTGAATTTCGCGCGGCTTTAAGTTCAACACAAAATAGCCAAAGATCGCGGCATCCTCTTTTGCCGATTGGCTTAGCGCTTGCAGTTTTTGCCAGAGAAGCTCCTGCATTTCGCGCCGCGCCAGTTCCCGCTCTGGGGGTAAGCTGTTGCTCGCCAGAGCGGCAAAAGGATCATACTCCGCCACGCCATCTTCGGTTTCGGCGGTGCGATCCCACAGGTGCGCCTGCTCTTTCCAGCGGGCAAAATCCACCATGACGGCATGGGTGCACATTTGCAAATAGCGCAGCAGCGACTTTAAATCGGGGAACTTCGCAAAGTTCTCGGCGGGAATGCCCTGCCACACCTTCTCAAACGCCCGGTTCATGAAGTAGTCGGCTTCTTCACCTAAACCAGGATACAGGGCATGGCGCATCACCCAGGAGAGGACCAGCTTGTGGTAGCGCTCGTACAGGCAGTGCCAGGCCAATTCGTTGCTGTGCACAAAGGCGCGACGAAACAGTTCGTAGCAGAATCGCGGGTCGTGTTCTTTTTGGGCAAAAAACCGTTCGCTTTCCCGGTGACACCGATCGCATAAGCTCTGCAAGGACAGCAAACCAACTTCATCATGGGTGGACATAGGATTACGTGGTGATCGTTGAAGCGTTTACAGGTAAATTGAAGGTAGATTGTAGGTGCGTTGTACCGCTCATTGTACCCGATTTTCGCCTGGGGCGTGCAGCCAAAGGCTACGAATTTACGATAACCAGGTTACAGGCAGAAAATGTACCCGGCGTTCCTTATAGAATGACAGCTTTTCTAGAAGTGTTCCAGTGGGGCGAGTTTGCCAGTGGGCACGTACGTGGGTAACTTTCCACTTCTAACTTATCATTTTTGATTTTTCACGTCTCCCCCTCTGCTCTGCTAAAATTGTGGTGGGCGACGGCCGTTCCTGCTATCGCCCACAAAACCAACCCAATGGAGAAACCAGATGCCCTTTTTTGACCTGCCCCTCAACGAACTGCAAAACTATTTACCGCCACGCCAGGAACCAGACGACTTTGACAACTTCTGGCAGCAAACGCTGGCCGAAACGGCCGCATTTCCCCTCAACGCCCGCTTTGAACCCGTCGACGAAGGGCTGCAAACCATCGACACCTACGACGTGACCTTTGCCGGGTTTGGCGGCCAGCCGGTGAAAGGCTGGCTGTTGCTGCCGCGCCACCGGTCGGGGCCGCTGCCGTGTGTGGTGCAGTACCAGGGCTACAGCGGCGGGCGCGGCTTTTTGCTGAACTGGCTGGGCTGGCCCAGCCTGGGGTTTGCCTGCCTGGTGATGGACACCCGTGGCCAGGGCTGGGCGCCGTACAGCCCTGGCGAGACGGTTGATTTGGCACCGCAGGGCACCGGTTCCCATGTGCCTGGCTTTATGACGCAGGGGATTTTGGACCCGCACACCTACTACTACCGCCGCGTGTTTACCGATGCGGTGCGGGCGCTGGAAGCAGCGCGCCAGCACGACGCCGTCGATGCCGAACGGATGGCCATTACCGGGGGCAGCCAGGGTGGGGGGATTACGCTGGCAGTGGCGGGGTTGGCTACGGCCGTAGCCGTCGCTATGCCCGATGTGCCCTTCCTCTGCCATTACCGCCGCGCAACTGAGATTATCGCCAGCGATCCCTACGGCGAAATTACGCGCTACTGCGTCGGTCATCGTGACCAGGTGGAGACCGTTTTTCACACGCTGTCTTACTTCGATGGGGTCAACTTTGCCGTGCGGGCCAACGCCCAGGCGCTCTTTTCGGTGGGGCTGATGGATGACATTTGCCCGCCCAGCACGGTGTATGCCGCCTACAACCATTACGCTGGTCCCAAGGAGATGGCGGTTTACAGCTACAACAACCACGAAGGTGGCGGCCCATTCCAACAGCGCAAACAGGCCCAACTGCTGCGCGACCTCTGGCTTTAGCTTTTGTAGCTGCGGTTTCCTACCGCGCTCCGATTTCGCGGTAAGAAACCGCGGCTACTCGAATAATTTGAACTGGTCCCGGTCAACGGCGCGGGATTGGTGCATGAGGACGGCGTTCATCAGCTCGATGGCCATGCGGGATTCCAGCGTCACCCCGGCGCGCACGCCCACACAGGGGTCGTGCCGCCCCTTGTCCAGCAGAAAGTCGATCTCTTCGAGGTTTTTCTGCACAGAGTGCTGCGGCTTGACGATGGTTGAGGTGGGCTTAAACCCCACGCGGCACACCAGCGGCATCCCGGTGGTGACACCGCCAAGCAGCCCGCCATGAGAGTTGCCCTGGTAGCCGCTGTGCCGGATGGGGTCGTTGTTTTCGCTGCCGCGCCGGGTGACCACCCGGAAGCCGTCGCCAATTTCGCACGATTGGGCGGCGTGCAGCCCGCCCAGGCTGCCCATCAGCCGCAGCTTCAGGCTGTGGTAAAGCGGATCGCCCACCAGGGCCGGCACGTTAACCGCCACGACTTCTACCGCCGCGCCAATCGAATCACCGTCGATGCGGGTCTGTTTGATCAGCTCGCCTGCTGCGGTGGCAAACGCGGCATCCAGGCTGTGAATTTCGGCGCTGGCCAGCTGCTGCTGGACCTGCTCAATTTGTGCGGCGGTCACCGTACGGCCGTCTTTGAGCAGGCGGCTGAAATGCTCACTCAGGCTGTGTTGGGCCTGGAGCGGCCCGACCTGGCTGATAGACGAAAGGAAGATCGTGCCAAACGTTTCCTGGAGAAAGATGCGGGCAATCGAGCCGCCAATGACGTCGGAAATGGTGCTGCGATAGCTGGAACGGCCGCCGCCGCGTACATCCACGTGCCCTCGGGCTTTGTGGTACTTTACCAGGTCGGTGTGGCCCGGGCGCACCGCGCCGGTTGGCCCGACAAACTGCTCGTAGTGGCCCGATTGGGTGGCGGCAGACAGCACCAGTGCGCTGATTGGCTCACCTGTCGTATAGCCAGCTTCGTAGGCGGTGGTGGCAAAGGTCAGGCCTTCCACCTCGACGGAGATGGCTGGCCCGGCGGTGAGGGCGTCGTGATCGTCCTGGTAGAGTCCAGCGAGCAGCAGCACCTTATCTTTTTCGTTGCGCGGGGTGCCGTGCCGGTTGCTGCCTGGCCGCC
>CAUJGI010000709.1 GCA_963169155.1 Chloroflexota bacterium | reverse complement strand
TTCAGCTCCTGCGGGAAGGCGGAGGCCATCAGCACCTGGTCGCGGCGCATGTCCATGATGTCCAACATGGGGGTGTTGCCTACCGGACAGACCTCAATGCAGTGGCCGCAGGCGGTGCAGGCCCACAGGGCACTTTCGCTGATGGCATAATCGAGCAAGGGCAGCGTCTCTTCCGCGCCGCTGGCGAAGGCGGCCATGTTGTCGCGGATGCGGTAGCGTTTGTTGATTTCGATAGCGGCCGGGGAGAGCTCTTTGCCAGTGCGGTAGGCGGGGCACACTTCCTGGCAGCGGTTGCACATGATGCAGGCAAACGCATCCACAATTTTGGTTTGTTCCAGGTTAAACAGGGTTGAAGCGCCAAACTGCTCGATGGATTCATCTTCAAAATCGAGGGTGAACATCTGACCCAGGTAGGTGCGATCCGGGCTGGTCATAAAGTTGAACGGCCCCATGAAGAGGTGGGCGTGTTTGGTGTAGGGGAAGTAGGGCAGAAACATGACCACCAGGCCAACGGCCACCCACCAGCTAAAGTGCCAGCCAAAGTCGAGGGCGGCGGCAGTGCCGCCAACCAGGAAGGTTTGGGCAATCAGATTGGCTACCGGCTGGGATGAATCTGGGTTGTGCTGGGCGATGTGGAAGGCGGCAGCCATCATGCGAAAGCCAACGTGGAACAGGATGAAGAGGCCGACGACGAAGGAATCTTTGTTGACGCCACCTTCGCGGACTTTGGGAAGGAGGGTGACATTTTCGCGGATTTTGAGGGCCTGATCCCCCCAGGCAAAGCGGCGCAAGATGAAGTAGAGCACGCCAATGAGCACCAGCGCGCCAAAAATATCGGCGGCAAAGCGGTAGATGTCGCCAATGATGTTGTTGGGCAGGAATTCAAAGCCGGTGATGAGCCCTTCGGCCACGTCGATGGCGTTGACGAGGAAATAGAAGATGAAGCCCCAGGCGACGCCGTAGTGGAAGAGTGAGGAAAGTTTGCGGTGGCGGATGATGCGCCCTTGCGAGAAGAGGGCCACGAGGCCGATGACGGCGCGACGGAACAGGTCATCCAGCTTAAGCTTGCCCTGCCCGCGCATGATGATTCTGGCCATCTGGCCAAAGGTATTGATGGTGGCCACGGTACAGACGAGCACTAAAAAGGCAAACAGTGTCTTTTCGATTGGTGTTAACATGCATGTCCCTCTTGTTTATTTTGTTGGAAAGTCACCTGCTCAATATGGGGTCGAACTTGGGCGAAAGTCTATCATACGGCCGTTCCCCCCGCAATCCACGCCGCTATTTTACACAATTTATTGACGCAGTGCATCATGAAAAGTGGCAAAGTGACAGGCACCTGAGGCTGGTCTATAATCCCACGCCATGTGGAAGAAGTCGTTGCTGGTGCTTAGCGGTTTGTTGCTGGTGGTGGCGCTGTGGCCATCGGTTGGTTCTTTGTATGAACTGACCGGAGAGGATGCGCTGTTGGCCCAGCTGCGTGGGGTGGTGCATTGGTGGAATACGGCCGTGCGCCCCCAACCCCAACTTGCCCCCGATACCATCCCCAAATTGGCCGATGTGGTGCCCTATGGCGTAAACACCTTTTTGGAACAGGAAGCCGAAATTGCCAAACGTGAAACCAGCCTGCAGCTGGCCAGCCAGGCGGGTTTCCGGTTCATCCGCCAGGAGTTTGTCTGGGAAGATATTGAGATTCACGGCAAGGGGGATTTTGAGGACCGGCGGCATGAGCCATTCCGCTCGGCCTGGGAAAAGTATGACAACATTGTCGATCTGGCCGAGGTGAATGAGATCGAAATTATTGCCCGGTTGAGCAACCCACCCACCTGGAGCCGCGCCCTGCCGGTGGAAACCACGGGCACGCTGGCCCCACCCGATAACTACGATGATTTTGGCGATTTTGCGGCGGCGGTGGCGGAAAGGTATAACGGCCGTATCCGCTACTTCCAGCTGTGGAACGAACCCAACGGCAACGGCGAATGGGGCAACCACCAGCCCGTCAGCCCGGAGCAGTACACCGAACTGCTGTGCATCGCCTACCAGCGCATCAAGGCCGTGAATCCCGACGCCGTGGTGCTGGCCGGGGCGCTGACGCCCACCGTGGCGATCAACGACGGCAATCTGAACGACCTCATCTTTTTGGAGCGCATGTACGCCGCTGGGGCCGGAGAGTGCTTCGACGTGATGTCGGCGCAGGGGTACGGGTTGTGGTCCGGGGCGCTGGATCAGCGGCTGAAGCCCAATGTGATCAACTATCCGCACAATTTATATTTGCGCGACGTGATGGTGCGCCATGGCGACGCCGACAAGCCGATCTGGATTTCGGAGATGGGCTGGAACGTGGTGCCGGAGGGGATGGAGGCCCGCTTTGGCCGGGTCACACCCGAGCAGCAGGCGCGTTTTGCCGTGGAGGCATACGAGCGAGCGCAGGCCGAATGGCCCTGGGTGGGGGTGATCAACACCTGGTTCCTCAAGCGCAAGGATGACACCGAGCTGGACCAATCGTTTTACTACTTTCGCCTGCTGGATGCCGATTTTACGCCTCAACCTGTTTACGAGGCGCTGGCTGACACTTTACCCCAGGCGGCGGAGCCAGAGTTGCAGCCTGGGTGGGTGTATGGGTGGATGGGGTTACGGCCGTATCTCTTCCTCCCCGCCTTTGCCATCCTCTTCTTTGCCCTCCTCCGCTGGTTAACCCCTCATGAACCTGAATCCTAAAGATTTCACCGCAGAGGACGCGGAGATCGCAGAGAAAAACCTCAAAATCTCTTTTTCCTCTGTGCCCTCTGTGGCAAAAAAATGGCTTCTGGTTGCGATTTTGCTGCTGGCGTTTGGGCTGCGGGTGCATAACCTGGAGGTGCAGTCGTTTTGGAACGACGAGGGCAACAGCGCCCGCCTTTCCGAGCGTTCGGTGGCGCTCATCATCGAGGGCACGGCCAGCGACAT
>CAUJGI010000708.1 GCA_963169155.1 Chloroflexota bacterium | reverse complement strand
ACCACTCACACCATCGCGCTGATCAACGTGATGATCGCCGGGATGGTCTTCTACGTGATCGGCATCACGCTGATGATGGGCGAAACGATCCCGCTGGATCGGCAGTTCAAGGTACGGGAACTGCTGGATACGCTGCCGATCAATATTTAACAGCGGCGTACTAGCCCGGTTTTCCAGATTTATGGCGATGGATCGCTCGGCCGCAGCGGATTGGAATGCTTCAACCGCTTGGGCAATCAGTTCATGCAAATAGGCGGGATCACGCTCCAGTGGCAGTTGATTTGCCTCAGCTAGGGATAGCTGGCGCAGGTCTTCTACCAGCCGCCGCAACAGTTGTGTTTTATCTAAAATTGGATCGAGTGCCTCGACTGATAAGGGGAAAATGCCATCTTGCAGCGCTTCCACATTTCCCTGAATGACAGTTAGTGGTGTTCGTAGTTCGTGGGCAATGTCGGCCGTCATCTGACGGCGCAGTGTTTCGGCCTGTGCCAGACGTGCAGTCATCTCGTTGAAAGCAACAGCCAAGTCGCCGATTTCGTCGCCGGACGGTATGTCTACACGCTGCTTCAGGTCGTTAGCCGCCACGTTCTGCGTCGCCGTCGTTAGTTGGCGCAACGGCCGTACCACTCGCCACAGGATCAGTCCACCAAACAGCAGCGCCACGCTGCCAGCCGCCAGCACTGATAGGAAAATAGCCTGATTCACCTCTTGCAGTAAGTGGCTGTTTTGTTCAGCCGATTGGACCCCGGCAATGACCAGCACAGTGCCCACCTGCTGCCCATTTACCACAACCGGTGTGCCGCTGCTTTGCAGCACATCAGGCATAATCTGCTGCCCCGACAGTTCAGCCGTGCTATCAGCCACGACACGACCGTTGTTATCCGCCAGCAGCACCCGATTGTCCGTCATGCCCCACATCCCTGACCACCATCCCGCCTCGCTTTGCCCCTGCGTTTTGCCACCCGTCATCTCGCCCATCATATTGCCGGACTCATCCCACATCATGCCATCGTCCATCATAGTACTGGCTGGTGTCACCAACAGCGAATCCACACCAGCCCAACTGCCCTGACTGGCAAAATAGCTGCCTAACAACGGTGCCAGCGCCATTGCTTGCCGCTCCTGGTTAGCTGAGGTGTAGACCGCAATTTCACCAGCTGTCGCGCGACGAGCCAGGCCAATCGCCAGCAAGCCGCCGCCCACAATGACGATCAGAAAGGCCAACATAAGTTTGGCAAACAGACCCAGGCGCAAACGACTAGATGGCATCATTGAATTTGTAACCCACGCCAAACACGGTCAGGACGAAAAGCGGCTCGGTTGTGTCAGGTTCAATTTTGGCACGCAGATTTTTGATATGGCTGTCCACGGTTCTTTCCAGCCCAACATAATCCGACCCTAACAAGTCTACCAGTTGGCTGCGGGTAAAAGCGCGGCCGGGTGCAGTTGCCAACGTCTGGAGCAGGGCAAATTCAGTGGGTGTCAGATTCACTTCGCTGCTATCGACGCTAACAACATGGCGAGTTAAATCGATCGTCAATGACCCGACCTTGATTTGATTGGAAGTCGCGGCGGCAGCTGCCTGTGTCCGCCGCAGTACAGCACGTATGCGTGCTACCAGTTCACGGGGACTAAACGGCTTGGGCACGTAATCATCAGCACCTAATTCCAGACCGATGATGCGATCTGTTTCTTCCACTCGGGTGGTTAGCATAATGATGGGCGTTTGCCCGGCCGGAGCTGGTGTCTGGCGAATGGCGCGAGCCACATCCAGGCCATCCAGCGGCTGACCACCGGGAGAAGGGGGCAGGTTCAAGTCTAGCACTACCAAGTCGGGCTGATCTTGACGAAACGTGACCAATGCCGCTGTACCGTCCTGAGCAGACAACACCTTGTATCCAGCCTGTTCCAGGTAACCGCGACTGATGCGAATGATTTCTGGTTCGTCATCAACAATGAGAATGGTAATCATGACCCGTATTATGCCTTAATTGCCCGGCCTTATCATCCCCTGACCGCAACAACCGTCTCCCTGCCAGGAACCGTTATTGCCATTCATACCATGATGCCCCCAGGCCGGGTTCTGACCAGGATATGGTGTAATGGGCGGAACCATATCTTGCCAATCCATATGACCGTTCATCATGTCCGGCTCCATCATGCCTATTCCCATCATACTCGACCCAACCCTATTGAAACCTACGGCCGTTTCTACTTCTTCTTGCAACTGTGCCAGGGCCTCATCGTCCAGTTCGGGCCAATGCCGGATCAAATCAACCAACACGTCAATTTGTGCTGGAGAAAGGGTGTTTCCCCAAACCGGCATGGCTGTACCAGGACGGCCGTTACTGATAGTGTCACGCAAAGCATCGTCATCCAGCCGTGTCCGCAATTCAGCACTGTTTAATGACGGGGCAATGGTTGTGCCAACTCCTGTCGGTCCGTGGCAAGCAGCACAATTTTGGGCAAATAGTGTCAACGAATCGAGGTCTGTTGTGTTTATTTGCGTTATATTATCCGTGCTGGTCGCGTTTTCAGAGGGGGCTGTTGATAACGTGGGGGAATTATCGGTTGTTAGCTTATCGCCTGGTTCATTATTGCTGCTGCACGCAACCAAGCCGACAGTCATCAATAACAGAGTAACAATAAAACCGATAATCAGTTGTCTTCTAAATTTCATTTCTATACTCCTGGTTTAGCCGGTTTTGACGGTGTTAAGTTTCGGATTATGCCGAAAAGCTTACCAAGGAGTAATGGAGATTTGATGGAGGGCAGATGCAATCCATATGCAGTTGATTTAGGCTCTTAGCATGCGTAGACCGCTGCCAATTACGATAAACTCGCTGATTTCGTGCCCTAACACAGCAACAGGCAAGGTAATCACCCCGGCAATGGCCCCGATAACCAGCGTACCGATAACAACGGCCGATAACCCTATATTTTGCCTTACTACCGATTGGTTGCGCTTTGCCAGGTTCAGAGCGTAGACCAGCTTCTCTAAGTCGTCGGCCATGAGCGCCACATCGGCCGTTTCCAGAGCGACATCTGTTCCGGCCGCGCCCATGGCAATGCCGACGGTGGCTTCGGCCAGGGCCGGGGCATCATTCACGCCGTCGCCGACCATTGCGACATGACCATATCTCTCTGCGAGTTCGCGTACTTTTGTGACCTTATCTTCTGGTTTCAGGTCGGCGTAATATTCGTCCACACCTGCTTCTTGAGCGATGGCCTGCGCTGTGCGTTCGTTGTCGCCGGTGAGCATGACCACTTTCTTGATGCCGGCTTTGTGTAGCTTGGCGATGGCTTGACGGCCGTTTTCTCGAATGTTGTCTCGGATGGCGATAAGGCTGTAAACGGCCGTTTCATCCCCCAGCAGCACCACCGTTTTTCCTTCCGCCTGTAACCGGCTAATGTCTGCTGCCCGTCCATCCAGGTTGACTCGCAACTGTTCCTGGAATAGTCTTGGGCTGCCGATGTAAACCCGTTTGCCGTTCCATTCCGCCTGCGCCCCCGCGCCGGACAAAGCGCGGAAATCATTGATTTCGGCCGGAGCAACCCCTTTTCCCTCCGCATACTGAACAATCGCCCGCGCCAGCGGATGTTCGCTGCGCCCCTCAATCCCCGCCGCTAATTCGGCCATTTGTTCATCATCTATGATTGTATTGTTCACTGGGATGAAATCTGTCACTTGTGGCTCGCCTCGCGTAATCGTCCCCGTCTTATCCAGGGCGATCACCTCAATCTTGGCTAATTCTTCGACGTACATCCCGCCTTTAATTAAGACGCCCTGGCGCGCGCCCGTGCCTAATGAGGCTACCAGCGTGATGGGGATAGAGATAACCAAAGCACAGGGGGCGGCGGCGACAATAAACACTGTCGCCCGCGTCAGCCAGATCGTCCAATCCGCGCCAATCAGCAGCGGCGGCACGACGGCCAGCAGGATACCGATCAGCAGCACAATCGGGCTGTAACGCGCCCCAAACCGCTCAATAAATCGCTGGCTCTGCCCCTTGCGCTCCTGCGCTTCCTCGACCATTTCGATGATGCGCGAAATCGTATTGTCGGCAAACGCTTTGGTGGCCGTCACCTCCAGCGCGCCTTCGCCGTTGATACTGCCGGCGAATACCAGGTCACTCGGCTGTTTTTCTACCGGCACGCTTTCGCCGGTGACGGGGGCCTGGTTAACGCTCGATTCGCCGCTGATGATCTCGCCGTCGGTGGGGACGGATTGGCCGGGCTTGAGGATAAACACATCGCCGACAACCACTTCTTCAACAGGAATTTCTTGCTCAGTCCCATTGCGCCGCACCAGGGCAAATTTGGGAGCTAAATCCATCAACGCCTTCACGGCCGAACGGGTTTTCTCTTCCGTGTACCCTTCGGCCGCTTCGCTGATGGAGTACAAAAAGACCAGCATCGCGCCTTCGGCCGCCTGGCCCATCGCCGTTGCCACGATGGCGGCAATCGCCATCAGCAGCTCGATGCCGATTTCGCGCTCATAGATTAATTCCTCCAATGCTTCCCGGCCAAAATAGTAGCCGCCGGTGATGGTGGCCACGATGTAGGCCACCAATGAGATGGTTTCCGGTAAACCGGCCAGGCTTAACAGCCAGCCCACCAACAGCAGGACACCCGACGCTGCCGCAGTCAACACTTTAGGGTTACGCCAGGGCTTCGGCTGCTCCGGCATGGACAGCCCGGCCTGTGGCGGGAAACCGAGAGCGTCCAGTTTTTCTTTTAACGCTTTCGGTGTGGTTGCCTCCGGGTCAAAGGTCAGCGACACTTTGGCTGCTTTCGGGTATACCTTGAGCTGGTTTAATCCGGGGAAGTCGGTCAAACCTCGCTCAATGGCGGCGGCGTCATGTTCGCAGTCGAGATTGCCGACGCGAATGTCAAGTTGTTTTGTGCTCATTGTTTTCACGCTCCAATTGCGGTTTTTCGGTCATCGAGATCAGCACAAGAAGGAGAGTCCCAAACACGATGAAAACATCTGCCAGATTAAACGTGAACCATCTGACCGTGCCAATGCCCATATCCAGGAAATCGGTGACGCGCATATCCGGCAGGCGGTCTACAACGTTACCGGCCGCGCCGCCTAAGATGAGGCCGAGAAGCCAGACGGCCATTCCCGAAAATTCGCCGCGACGGACTGCCGACAGACTCCAGATGAGCATGCCCAGAACGATGATGCCGGTAACAATTAGCGGAGCGGAACCGCTGTTGGCAAAAAGACCAAGTGTAACGCCGGTGTTGTATGTAACCAAGCGTAAAGCGCAGCAGCTCTCCCAGGACGGGCACCGGCTGGTAAAGCGTCAATGTTTGTACAGCCCAGGCTTTGGTCAGGGTGTCCAACGATAGAGCCATGATGGAAGCCAGCAGCAGGCGGCTGATATTTCTCATCAGTCTGTCTCCTGCTGCCGGGGAGTATTGTAACGAGTGCATTCGTACACGCCGCGAGCCACATCGGCCAGGAGGGACTCGGCCAGCGCCAATATATCGCCGACGCGGTCGTCGCCTAAGTGGTAGGTGACGTAGCGGCCGTTTTGTTCAGCCATAACCAACCCGCAGTCCCGTAGACATCCTAGATGATTGGAGGCGTTAGATTGCGATAGGCCCGTTACTTCAACAATTTCACCAACGGTAAGGGGCCTATCCCGCAAGGCGTCCAGTATGCTCAGCCGGGAAGAATCACCAAATCCACGAAATAGCTTACTTCTAAGGGCAAGTTCTGTTTTGTTAGCAGTTAGCAGCATAAGCCTCTCCTAAACATCAACATATCAGCACTTGCTGATATGTTATCATTTCCTGATTAAGATGCAAGAATTTGGCCTGATTAGAAAACTGAAGTTTAGGTAGACGGGACAGTCAATCTTTGTACAATAGGTTCATGACCAGGATTTGGTTGGCAGGCTTAATTATCCTGCTAATTGTTTCACAGATAACTCCCGGCTTTTGGCACGGCCGTTCTGGTGCCTGGGAAGATGGCTGCCCGATCACCAACAGTCTGGAGCAATCAGCCGCGCCGGGCACGATGTTGCATCCGCACGTTGATTCCTGCCATACAAACTATACTGTGACGGCGTTGGTAAACAATATTGGCCTGATTGTGCTGTTCATTGTTTTGCTGGTCACGGGTCCTCGATATTTTCTCCCTGAACTTTCTTTGCCTCCGGCCACACCGCCGCCACGGCCTGCCTGACGCCACCTCTTTCACAAAGTAAGAGATTATTTACGTTCGTTTTTGACCGCTTTGCCTGAAGAGAGAGACAAAGCGCCAGAAGCTGCGCCTGATTTACATTTCCTGGAGAAGTCCAATGACAAGATTGATTAAAAACTACTTTGCCTGGATTGGAATCATTTTTGCCGTACTTTTTTTGATGGTACCCACAACCCGGGCCGCAGAATGCGATCTATTACCTTTAGAAGATATTTATTTTTGCGATATTGACCAGCCTGCTCTAATTGAAGACCCGGTTTTTGTAACACCGGAGATTCCTGAAGACACCTTGTTTGGCCGGCGCTGGTACGGCCGTCTGGCCGATAACGCCAATGTATACGCCGAACCAACCCGGTCGGCACCTGTGGTGCGCAACGTGGGCGACGGTTACCTCTTTGCCACCGTTAATCGCTGGTTTGATAACGATGCCGGCGAAACCTGGTACAAAATTAACGATGGCGAGTATGTTCACGAAGATGACATCAACCTGGTGGAGCCATCAAATTTTCAAGGGATGCAGATTACACAACAGCCGGAACGGCCGTTTGGTTGGGTGGTGCAAGATGTCATCCCCAGCCGTGAACCGAACGGCGAGCCCGACGAGAGTTTCGCCGAACTTCCCCGCTACACTTTTGTGGAGATTTACGATGCCGTTTTAGGTGAGGAAGATTGGCTCTGGTATGACATTGGGGATGGCCGTTGGGTCAGGCAAACCTACTTCAGCATTGTAGAGGTAGACCCGCGGCCAGATGATGTTGGCGAAGATGAATTCTGGGTGGAAGTAGACTTGTATGAGCAAACCTTTGCCGCCTATGAAGGGGATCAGATGGTGTACGCCACCCTTCTATCTTCCGGGCTTAACCGCTGGCCCACTCGCGAAGGCCTCTTTCAGGTCTGGTCACGCTTTCGGGAGTACAAGATGTCCGGCGCAGAAGGCCAGGTGGATTATTATTTCCTGGAAGACGTGCCTTATATCATGTACTTTGACCCATTGATTGGCGCAGGGCTGCATGGCACCTATTGGCACGACCGGTTTGGCTATAAGCACAGTCATGGCTGTGTCAACATGCCCATTCTCGATGCTGAATGGACGTTCAACTGGTCTGAAAATGCGCCCAATGACCTGTGGGTGTGGGTACATACCTCTGACCCGGCCAATCACCTGACGCAATCGCAAGGAGAGTAAGTCCTTTTATGAACAAACGTGTGAAATACGGGATTGCGCTGGTTGTCGCCATACAGCTTGCGCTTATCGTGGCTGCGCTGGCGCTGCCGCCACTGATAAGAGCACTGCCAGGAGAAATGCGGGTGCGCCTGGCTCGTATTCCAGTTGGCGCAGCCCTGCTCAATTGGCGGACAACGCCGATGCCGATGGCGCTACCCGCTCCTGCCAATGCATCTGCTAATGCCCAGATTACCATTCCAACATTGGCAGTACCGACAGTTACGCCAACAATACGGGCTACGGCCGATCAATCAGAACCAAGCACACAGATTGAATTCACCGAACCGGCCGCTACGACCAGCTTCGTTCCCACCAATACCCCAACCGCAGCGCCTTCACCTGCAGCTACGCCTACACCTGAACCATTGCCGTTGCAAGCACGCATCGAAGGTGTCACTATCATTCCCCAGGGCTTTAATAATTGTGGCCCGGCAAACCTGACCATCAACCTCAACTTTTACGGCAACCCCACGACCCAGACAGAAGCGGCCGCTTTTCTTAAGCCCAACCGGGAAGATCGGAACGTCAGTCCCTGGCAGATGGTGGATTACGTGAATGAACAAACAGACATGCGCGCTTTTATCGCTAGCGGCGGCAACCTGGAGCTATTGAAACGCCTGATCGCCGCCGGATTTCCTGTTGTTATCGAAAAGGGATACGAATTGCCGCGTGAGGGCTGGCTGGGGCATTACTTAACCATCTTTGGCTATGACGACGAAACGGGAGAAATGGTCAGTATGGACACCAACCTCGGCCCTTGGGACGGGAGCGGCCGTTATGATACCTATGAAGAAGTAGAATATTACTGGCAGCAGTTCAACTACACCTTCTTTGTTGTTTATCCGCCGGAGAAAGAACAGCAGATGTACGCTATCTTAGGGACAGAGATGCTGGAACCGGCGACCATGTGGCAAAACGCGGCCCAAAAAGCGCAGGCAGAGATGGACGCCGATCCAGAAAATACGTTTGCCTGGTTCAATCTTGGCAGCAGCCTGACTCGTTTGGGAGAATTAACGGGCGACAACGCCTTTTACGAAAATGGCGCGGCCGCCTTTGACCAGGCCCGTACGCTGGGTATTCCGCCCCGTATTGTCTGGTACCAATTCCGGATGTACATTGCCTACATGAAAGTCGGCCGTTACCAGGATATGCTCGATCTGGCCGAGGTAACGTTAGAAACGCAGGGCGGCCGCAATGTAGAAGAAACTTACCTTTATCAAGGACATGCCCTGGCGCTAACCGGCGATGGGCCGGGCGCAGTGGTTGCATACCAACAAGCCTTACGTCTAAATGAAAACTTCTACCCAGCGCAGTGGGCACTCGATTCTATCATCGAGAACAACTGATTTCTGAGCCGTTAAGGAACCCAGGTTAAGCTGTCGGCGGCGGGAATTTCCAGCAGCTTTGATAATTCCGTGCCGTCTGGATTCATCGTGTATATGCCCGTCGTGCTGGAAAAGGCCAAAACAGTACCGTCTGGCGAAAAAGCGCCGTACATCCCAATGGCGCTAATCTGGGTGAGCCTTTCGGCCGTCCCCCCGTCTACAGGGATGCGCCACCAATCTGAGGGAACACTGTGGGCGGCCGCTACCTTGACGCCCAAGAGTCGCTCCCACCAGGACGTCCGAGATGGTTGATCCTGCGTCACTGCGCTGAAGTAGTACCAGGTTCCATCAGGCGAAAATAGCGGCGCATCAAGATCGATAAAATCTTCTGAGGAAGCGATGAGCCTGGCGTTTTTTCCATCGGCGTCCGCCAGGTACAAATCTCTGGTTTGGGTTCCCGGATCTAACAAAGCATAAGCCAGCTTTTCGCCGTCCGCTGAGAGGCGGGGCCAGACACCATTGGTTACGATGGCTTCCACGTCCTCGTCAAGCGTATCAAGGCGTTTTAATGTGATTGTAAAGCTGTTCGAGTCGATGCCATCAGGAACAACATGAGAGAAGTAGATGTAACGGCCGTCGGGCGACCAGACGGGATTAAAGAGCACTTCCTGGGGGTGGCTGCGTTCCATTATTGGTTGTGGTTCCGCTTCACCGGCCGCATTCAACTGGTACAAATTGGTATACCCGAACTGTATCTGACCTTCAGGTGGCGGCGGCGCGTAAGCCATAACGATTTGCCGGCCGTCCGGTGAAGCAATGGCTCGGGAAATCCAGCCATTGGTGGGGGCCTGAAAAAGCGTAAGGGTCTGGCCTGTCGCCAGATCATACTTAAGCAGGTTTTGGTCGCGTGTGGTTTGTTCGATAAAGATGAATGAACCGGAAAGGGAAACAGATTCAGATTCATGACCATCTGTGTTGGAAGCGGCCGTTTCATCCGAAACGCTCCCCGTTTTATTTGCACTCGTTTCACAGGCTGCCAGTAGAATAAGCGCCCAAAGGAGAGTGGATCTCCAGATGAAAGTTCGCCATTTTCCCATAAGCTAATCGTTTTCAGGTACAAGCGCGTAGTCAGGCGCATTGACGCCGGGGCCGTACATGTAGCCACCAGGCCAGGGAACGTAATTACTGACAAAATCCTCTTGTAGAATGATCTGGCCATCTGCGTTATAAACGGTCCGGCCAACCGTCACCGTTGCCCCTTCCGTGGCCCAATCGATCTGGCGTACCGTACCGGACTCCATGTCCGAATCAAACTGCCACACATCCTCTGATTGCGGCGGTGCAGGCACAATATCCCCAAAGACCGGCCCACTTTTCTCCACGCGGCGCCCCATACCGGTGCTGTAGAACTTGAGAGATTCTTCGATCTCGTTGTAATAATTTTCGATGAGCAGATAGTAAGGGGTGTTATTGTTAAACTTAAAGCGCGTCAGGTCTTCGGCATCCAGCGGTTCTGGGATGTAAAAAGTGACCGGCTCATTGCTTATCATTTGCTGGACACGGGCTGTAACGGTCGGCGGGTCGTAAATAGTGGGTATGACGTCCTGGATGAGAAGTTCAACGTCTGCCTGCCGGAAGCGGGTAAGTGGCATGAATAAACGGGCGCGGGCGTCGGTCACGTCCAGCCTGCGTCCAACCTGGCCCGGTGTGTATCTGATCGCGCTCCCTACGAACTCAATTTTGGCATTAACGGTCGGCCGGTTTATTTCGGCCGCCAACTCTGTCAGGGCGGCGTTCAGTTGACCTTCATCCAGAACGAGAACAGGGCTGAGCGGACGGCCGTAATACCAGCTTGAAAACAGTTGCCACAATTGGGTATAAATCGGGCCGGAGCGCCCTACCAGGTAGGGCGCTTCCAATCCTAATTCGGCCGGGCTCATCTGCCACGCCTGCCCGGTTTTGGGATCGGCGAACACGACAGCTTTTTCATGCTGATAGGGAAAGGTCTCTGTCAGAGCCTCTTCTGCCTTATCGAGCGTCATTCCACTCAAGTCAACACGCCACAGACTCACCCCGATGGGGATGCGGCCGCGATATTGACTTTGATAAACGACGAGGGCAAATACTGGTATCAGGAGGAACAGAATGGTGGTGGTCACAGGGGGAATCATAAAGTAGTCGACCTTGCGCCGCCGAAAAAGCTTCAAATCGTCAGGAGTTGTCGTTGCCTGCATATTTCCTCTAAATCTAATAGTCTAGCATTTTCGCGGTTTGCGCAAATATCAAACGGCCGCTTTCCAGGAGTATCCTCCACCTTATGCGGCGGAACTGTAAGTTAACTTCCAAAGTAGGCGTCTGCCGGCTTGCTTCCACACGGTTACCGTTTTGACGGCTGTGATGGCGCTTGCCGCCGCCAGGAATGCACCCACCACACGAGCATCAGCACAACCAGGCCGCCAATACCCGGCCAAAGCCAGTTAAACGGCGCCGGCGGCAGCACCTCTACTTCAAAGGGCACACCCTGGGCGGCGCCCGTCGGCCCGTCTACAGAAACGAGGCCGCGCCATCGGCCGTCCGTGGGCAGGTTCTCGAATATGGCTGCATACAGGAGCCGGTTGGCCGAATTATCAGCCGAGGCGACAGCCGTAAAGGAAAGGGATTCATCGGCGACGGCCGTTAACTGCACTGTCACCTTTACACCCGTGACAATGGGCGCTTGGGTCTCCGGTTCCATCACCGCCACCGTCACGTGCGTCTCATCCACCCGCAGCGGGTCCGGGTCCGTCCAGATTGACAGCAAATACGGATCAGACGCCACGTTGATTTTGACCGGCGTGCCAATGCCGTGTGCCCATACCTGCCTTAGGCCTGGAAAAACCAACAGGATAATGCCGATGACCAGAGCAAGCCTTTTGTTTTTCACACTCACTGTATTTACCCATTCAACTGAAGCGTGCCGCGCATCTCCATGGGCAGGTTAAACATCGCCACCGCGGCAACGGCTAAGCCAAGTAAAACCAGCACCCAGGGCAGCAGGGACAACGTCGCCATTCGTCGATCTGCAAAATCGCGGCGGCTAATCTCACCGGCTACCATCAGGCTGCCGCCAAAGCCAACCAGCACAATGAGCAGTTGCAGCGGCAGCAACCACGAGCCGGGCAGCAGCGCCGCCAGCGACCAGGTGGGGGTGGTTCCCAGCCAGTTCAGGCCATGATCCAGCAAGAAGTTTTGCATCACGGGAATAATTGCCAGGGCGCCGGTGGCAAAGTGAAAACCGTAATGGGCCAGCCAGATAGCAAACGCCAGCGGCATGACGGCCGGCGTGTAGCGGCTTAACGCCACCCGCAATGTTTCACGTTTCTGGGACAGGCGGCGGCTGAACCAGGCGGCGACCAGGCCAACGCTTACTGGCAGCAATACGTTTATCATGCCAAAGATAATCAGCAGTAAAATTCCTTCGTTTGTTATGTGTAAGTGGGTGGACAGCCACTGCTCCAGCGCGTAAAAGGGCGGCACCATGCCAAAGGCGTTGCTCACGCCGGCAAAAGCAAATACCAGCACCAGGAAGGCCTGGTCCCAGCGGCGCGGCCACGCGCCCTGGGTCAATTCTTTTCCCGGCGGGCGGGCCGCCAGGGCCACATTGTCGTAGGGGCAGGCGCGGGCGCAGTCCAGGCAGAAGATGCAGTCCAGGTTACTCCGTATCTGCGGTACGAATAGCTCCGTGCCGCAGCCCAGCGCTTGTGGGCTGCCGTTGACGCACTCTTTGCCGGGGCAGGTGCGGCACGTTTCGGTATCGCGGGCCGTAATCTGGAACGGTGAGATGGTGCTGCTAACGAAATTGAAAGCGCCCAACGGGCAGATGTATTTGCAAAAGGGGGATTCGGCAAAGATGGCTTCCAGCACAAAGGCGGCCAGAAAGTAGCCCACAATGACCCAGGCGGTGAGCCAGGGGCTGGCCCACAGGTCCAACCATTCGTAAAGAAAAAAGAAGAGAACCAGGACGGCTATGGCCACCCATTTGTTGCGCAGTGCCTGCGGCCAGCGACGGCCGTTGCCGCTGAGACGATGCGCTATGGTGCGCGGCAGGGTAAAGGGGCAGCTCATGCAAAACAAATTGCCCACCAACAGCAGCGCCAGCACCACCAGGCCGCGGTAATGGACCCAGGCTGTGACCGTGGCCACATTTTGCCCCGCAATTTTCGGCCCAGTAAAGCCATCGTAGATCATCAGCAGCGCCAGCAGCAGCAGGGGAATTTGAAACAGCAGCCGACCCCAGCGCCAGCGCAGCCAGCGCCCCAGCAGGGGCAGGCGGAGCAGATCAAAGCGGGGCGGCGGCCGGTATATAGGGCTGCTGTTTTCTTTGGCGACGGTAATATCCTGGAGCGGTATCATTGCCCGTTATGGCTCCATATGCATCTCGCCGCTCACGGTGAGATCAAATTCGCGGGTAGCGATACTGCCGTCCGGCAGCGACGCCGTCACGGTCACAATCCAATCGCCGGCCATCGTCCATTCAAAAGGGGCTTCGTAGATGCCGGTTTGACCGGCCTCGGCGCTGGCCAGCACCGGCTCCATGCCGGCGTGGGACATGTCGCCGCGAATTTCCAACGCTGCCCCATTAATCGGGTTGCCGTCGGCGTCTGTCAGGGTAATGAGCAACGTGGCCGGGCCAACGGTCGGCGCCTCTGGCTCGACCGCCAGCGACATGTTCACGTGAGGCGCCTCACGGTTTTGCTGCGTTGAGCGGCGACAACTTCCCAATAAGAAGCTGAGAACAATTAAACTTGCTAATAGAACATGTTTCATGCCTTATTCCCAATCAGTTTAGGGCAATGAACGAACTTCTGCTTCAAAAACGACTTTGCCGCCATGCTCAAAATGCAGTGTCAAGGGTATGCTGTTGCCAGCAGTCAATGGTTGGGTCAGGTTAATGAGCATGATATGCATGCCGCCTGCCTTGAATTCAACTTCAGACTGAGCTGGAACGTCTACGCTACTTAATGGGGACATGCCCATAACGCCATTTTCTCTTTCTACGGACTCATGCATTTCGGCCGTTGCAATCGAACTGGATGCACTCACCAATACATCGCCCATTCGACCTTCATTTACTATCTGAAAATAAACGGCGCTGTTTTGTCCCGCTTCTGCTGGACGTACCCAGGCGTTATTGACACTGATTCGGGTATGGGGCGGGCTGCTGGTACAAGCAGCCAGCAGCATTGGAAAAACGAAATAGACCAACAATTTTTTATGTGCCATATGCCTTATCCTTAAAAAGGGTGTTCGCACCCATGGGATATTACGAGCCTCTTTCCACTGGATATCCTGCCTCTTCCCAGGCAGCTAACCCCCCACGAATGGCTTTCACATTTGTATAACCAAGTTCCATTAGAATAGCAGCCGCACGGGCGCTAGATTCTTCGCTTGGTCAGGTGCAGTAGGTAATAATTTCTGCGTCGCGCGGCACCTCCTGGTATCGGGCCTGAAGCTCACTCAAAGGAATAGAAAGTGCATCGGGGATGTGCGCCTCGGCGTGTTCTTGGGCGCTGCGCACATCTACGATGACGGCCGTGCCACTCTCAAACCGTTCCCTGGTTTCTGCCACGGAGATACGCGGCACATCTGGGTAGGGTAGGCCGGAGTCGTCGTGCTCATCGGGTACGTCAACTACGGATGGCGGATTGGCCTGGTACAACAGTAAGCCCAGCGTAATAAGCCCACCGCCGATAACGAGAATGAGTGGCAGCCAGGGAATTGGTCGGCGCATTTTAGCAGGTTGGCGTGACGCTTTTGTGGCCGTTGCCCTGGCAACGGCCGTGCCACAGGCCGTGCAGAAGCGGGCAGCGGGCTCCAGGCGTTCACCGCATTGGGTGCAAAATTGGTTAGACATAGATTTTCTCTCCAATTATCTTAAAAGGTATTGAACATCTTGCAAGATGTCCTCATCAGGCGTGCCAAAAGCATAACTCAGGCGCAAACGGCCGTCCTGGTCTACCAGAAAGACGCGGGCGGTATGTTCCATCGTGTACCCGGCGGCCGAACCTTCCAGCGGCACTTTGGCCGCATAGATGCCGTAAGCGTCAAATACCGTTTGTAGTTCCTCAGGTGTTCCGGTCAGGCCGATATTTTCCGAGTGAAAGTTGGAGACATATTGGCCCAGTTGCTCTGGCGTATCCCGCTCCGGATCCACGGTAATAAAGACAAACCGCACGTTTTCGGTCTCATCGCCTAATCCTTCCATAATTCGCTTCGCTTCGGCCAATGTCGTTGGGCAGACATCCGGGCAGGAGGTAAAGCCAAAAAACATGAGCACGATCTTGCCCCGTTGATCGCTGAGGCGAAACGGCCGTCCCTCTGTCATCGTTAGCGTAAAGTCCTCAGCTGATATGCCCTCCGGGTATTCGGTTCCCTTAAACTTATAAGGTTGGCAGGCCGCCAACAGCAGGGCCAGTCCTAACCAGAAGAGCAAACGCATTTTCCCAGGCATCTCTCTACTCCAATGTTAGCAAGAAAGCGACCAGAGCATCTATTTGTTCTTTGGTCAACGCTTCCTCATAATTTTGATACATGACCCCTGCTGTGAAGCCGTCTACCACGTGGGCATCGGGGTTGACGATAGCCTGTTGCAGATACGCTTCAGCCGACTGGCCCGGAACGCGCACCGTAGCCTGGTCAGCAATACCGACCATAGAAGGCCCCACGATCACTGTTCCTGGTTCCAGGGAATGGCAGGCAGTGCAGCCGGGTGCGTCTCCCAGCGTTATCTGCCGAAACAGCGCTTCGCCAGAAACGGAACCGGTCGAGGCCGTGACAGAAAGTGGATTTTCCGGCGCTTCGCTGGCGCCAAATGCGGCCAGCGTAACCAGCATGACGAGCAGCAAAACGACGCCCAGAGGCGCGCCCCATTTGTATGGCGCCGTCCGGGTCTGGGAAGTAGCGTGCTCTGAGGCGTCGTTCTCAAAATCGTCATGCTCGTCCCAGAATTCGTGAGAAAAAGCCCAGCGTGTGGCCAGCATGACGGCCGTAATGAGCGTGAACGCCGTGAAAGCCAGCAGGGGAATGGTGATAAACCCCAGGTAGTTAATGTAGCGTAAGCTGCACGGCACACCCACCGTACAGGTGGCCGGATGGCTGAAGACGCCGTTTTGAATAAGAACATGATAACCGGACACGCCCACGCCGATCAAAGAAAAAGGCAGCACGTAGGCAGGAAGGAACTCATCTTGTTTGATAATGCCTACCAACGTGATGAAGGTGAGTGGATACATGAGGATGCGCTGGTACCAACAGAGGGTGCAGGGGACAAACCCGGCAACTTCGCTAAAGTACAGGCTACCCAATGTGGCCGTCACAGCCACAACCAGCGCCAGAATGCCGCCATAATCCTGTAGAAATAGCCAGACTTTGGTCTTGGTCATTGTTGTTTACTTTATTCTGAAGTCGCATTGGCTAATGCGGCCTCAATCATCGGTTGCAGTTGGTCAAAGGGGATGGCACCTTCAACCTTTTCCCCGTTGATAAACAGGGTGGGCGTCGAGCGCACGCCACGCTCCTGACCGGCGGCCGTTTCCGCCTGCACCTCGTCCCGGTATCTACCGGAATCCAGACAGGCATTAAACGCCGCCTCATCCAGGCCCAGGGCGGCGGCAAACGCCTGGAGCGTATCATCACGAAAAGCGCCCTGGTTTTCGCCGCGCTGATTGGCGAAGAGCGTGTCATGATAGGGCCAGAACTGGCCTTGTTTATTGGCGCAGGCGGCCGCATCAGCGGCGCGGATAGATTCCGGACCAATCACGGCAAAGTTTTTATATTCAAAACGAACCAGGCCGCTGCCTGCATACACTTCTTCTAACTGACGCCCCGCGTCAGTGGCAAATTGCCGGCAGAACGGTCATTGAAAGTCGCTGAATTCTTCCACAACCACCGGGGCATCGACTGGCCCCCAGGCCATACCGTCGGCGTCAGGCGGCGGCATGAGGGATTCCGGTAGCGTAACATCTTCGGGGGTGGTGCGGGTGATCTGCCGCGCCAGGAACCCAATGGTCACCAGGGCTATCAGGCTGCCGGTGACGACCAAGGCCGTCACAAGACGTTGCCTTTTCTTTCTGTCTTGCATTTCTTGCCGGCGCACTCGCACCGATCGAGTTGATTTTTTTGTCATTGAAACTCCTAAAATGAATAGAACCGTAACCGACGTGAACCGGTATTAGGTTCGCCATCGTTTTTTGCCCAGCAATTCAGAACAACAATGCTGGGAAGTGTGTGGTAAAGGGGTGAAAAAAATGCTGTTTAGACAGGGCGAGGAGGGGGGGTGAGGGGCAAAACAACAGCCGATGACGGCCAATCCAGCCTATCAAAATGAAGTTTTGTTGGGGAGATACCGGCCGTTCCGTTGGCCAATGCCGGTATTAAAGCGCAGGTACAGCCAGTAACATGTAAATGGATCGCCGGATGGCTATCTGCCGAAATATTACTTAAACAAGGATCGGGGTTTGTCTGTTCAGCCTGATGCTCTGCACCCCAGCGTCTCAAAGTGCAGGCAGACGATCCGCCCAAACCCATTAACGGGCTTAACAGCAACATAAAGACCAACAAGACAAATACTATTTTGGACATTGTGAATAGTTTATCAAAGTTATCGTCAGCCAGCCAACAAGGAAACTTTACCAACACTCATTTTCCTGTGATGTGCCAACGTCGAATATTGCTGATTCTCAGAGTCCACCAGACAATATGAGCAGCTTCAAGGTAATGAACGAACTTCCGCTTCAAAGACAATGTTGCCAGTGTGTTCAAAATTTAGAGTCAACGACACATTTTCACCGACCGTTAACGGTTGGGTCAGGTTGATAAGCATGATATGCTTCCCCCCTGGCGTGAGTTCGACTTCAGACTGAGCTGGAATGTCTACCCTATTTAAGGGTGTCATGCCCATAACGCCATCTTCCTTTTCAATTGTCTGGTGCAATTCGGCTGTTGCTATCAAACTGGCTGCGCCAACTAAAACGTCACTTGTTAGACCTTCATTAACTAACTGAAAATAGACGGCGCTGTTTTGCCCCACGATTGCTGGGCGTACCCAGGCATTTTTTATGGTGATTTGTGCATTAACGGCCTGGGGGTTTGCTACATACATCGAGACACCCACTATCACAGCTAACAAGAGAGGTCCTGTAGTAATTAGTAGCAGCGGCCAGGGAAACGGCCGCCTCTGCCCTTCATCGTGTGAAGGCGGAGGGGAACTTTGTGAGGAAACGACCGCGCCACAGGTCGAGCATACACGAGCGTTTGATTCTAAGCGTGAATCACACTGCCTACAAAACTGCGTATTCATTGCGTTCTCTCCAATTTTAGCAAAAGGTATTGGATCTCACGGTGACTGGCTCACACCAACCAATGTCAACGGCAGAAAATCGTCTTGAGTAATACGGCCGTCTTTAGCCACCAGCTGCAACCGCTGAAACCCATTGTCATGGGGGCGGGTGTACATCCCCAGGATGAGTGGATAGATGCCGCCCGGTGTTTCATCTGCCAGCAGTAGCGGCAGCGTGATGGCTTGTATTTCACCTTCAGCCCATTGGGACGTGGGCAGCGGTAGGTCTACGCCAGCCCATCGTGTGGCATCGTCGCCCAAAATTTGGGCGAAAAAGGTGTAATCGATGGTTAACGGCCGTAACGGCCGTACATAAAGCGTCAAGTCAATTGCTTCTCCCGGTTGGATCAGCCGCGATGACGGGCTATAACCTACCAGTTCGAATTCATTGTGAAAATTAATGGATAGGGCGTTCGGGTACTGGCCGGGGGCGGCTGCCAGCGGCAGTTGCGCCAGCATAAAAGTGTCTTGACCATTGTCTAAAGCTATTCGCTCCCCGGTGCCAAAATCATATAGACCGACGGTTAACTTAAGTTCGGTGGGTGAAACGGCCGTTTCCGGCACTTGCAGCCGGTAAAAAGTGGTTAGCTCCTGACCCGGTTTCAGCAACGATGTAGGTTGTAATCCCTGCCCATGATACATATCGCGCTGCGCAATGGGAACGCCGATCACCGGGTCATTCAGATGGACAAAAACGCTCCAATTATGGGCAATGGGCACCAGCAGTTCCCAGGTCAAAATCACATCTACAAAGTCGCCCGGCATGACGGCCGTATTGTCCATTTGTGACCCTGTCACGGCATACCCTGTTAAACGCAAGCCATTGCCAAAATCTGCATGTGTAGGAGTTATGGCAGCCGTTTGTGGCGGCGCATACCGTTCCGGCTGGTATGCCGGGCGAATCCACACCCACGGCGCTAAAAATGCAATGATGGCCAAAAAACCGGCCAGCAGCCCAACTAACAGACGACTAAACCGCAGTGGCAGCCATCTGGCCAGCCCCATAACAAAAAGTATTTGCAGAGCAGGCAGCGCCGAAAAAACGAGCCGCCCCTGCGATGACCACGTTGTTGTCGTCCAATCTATCAGGCCATAAATCACGGCGCTTACCCACAGCAGGCAAACGATGAGGGGGAAATGCTGCTGGATAATGTCAAGGAGGGCCGTAATGGGGGCGCGGCACACGGAACGCCACTCACCCGTAGCGTACCATTCCCGAACCGATGTGGCCACGTGGATGACAAAGCCGCCGGCGGCAATAATGACGGCCGTGTTCAGCGCTGCATAAACCCACATAGCCATCGGCACGTTGACGCCGCCAAAAAGCCCCCAGAAAGACATCATGAAACCGCGCCGTTCTCCCCACAGCTGGGCCAACGTGGCAGGCTGCGCTCGTTGACCTAGCACAGAGATAAAAGCACTCCAGCCACGCCAATCGTCGTAAAGGATCATGTTGCGCCCATACCACCAGCCGGCAATGAGCAGTACCGGCAGCAGCGCTAATAACCAGCGCCCGGTTCCGGCAGCCAGCCAGCGCAGACAATTGGAGAGCGTGACCTGGCGGTCCGATTCCCGCCAGGCTGCCATAACGGACGTGCCCCACACCAGCGGCAGCAGCCCTACCCCGCTAATCTTGGTCAATGCTGCCAGTCCAACAACCACACCAATCAACAGCCAAGTTTGCCGGTTATCCTCAATCCATTGCCAGGCAGCCGCCACCGGTTGGCCGCCGCCCACCACGCGAATCAACAAAAACAGCGTTAGAGTTGCCAGGGGGATAATCAAATTGTCGTTATTGACCGCGCCGCTGATGAACAGGAACATGGGCAGGAAAGCAGTGGCGGCGGTTGCACCCAAGGCGATTTCGGGACGGTCTGGAACCACTTCGCGGGCAATCAAGTTAGTCAGGTAAACTGTAGCCAGGCCGAGAAACAGGGAAAAAACACGAACCAGGCGCACAGCCAGCAGCGTCCCTTGCCACGGGCTCCAATCGGGATCATGGACGGTCAAATTGATGTTACCGTCAACGGTGATCAATCCATTGTCTACGTGAGGGTTTTCCCAACGAACCTGTTCCATATCACTGGCATCTATCCAAAAAGTGAGCGCCGCGCCCAAATAATAGTAAAGAGGAGGCTGGCTGGCCTGCTGCTTCCATGGACCGGCCAGTGCCGGGTCAAACACCTGCACAGGTAGCCGATTGCCGTCGGCGAGATGCCGAATCATGGGATAATGCCACAATTCATCCGAAGCTTCGAACACGGGCGTGACCAGGGCATAGGTCAACCCGATTATGCCGTAGAGAAGTAAAATTAAACGCAGCCACTTCTTTTCCATCCGTTACGGCCGTGCCTGCAATACCACCACGCTCAACTCCGTCGGTCGAATTTCGACAAATTGTTCCACGACTTCGCCAAATAAATCGGCCCAAACGCGGCATGTGCCTGCGGGTAAGTCGCTGATAGCAAAATTTTCTACCAGCGCATCATCCGGTGGGGTATATTGATCCCAGTAAGTTGCCACGGTGCGCGGCGTGCCATCACTACATTCCAGATTAACGGTCGTGCCGGGCATCAAATAGCCGTTGGCGTCAACCACCCGCCCAGCCAAGACGCCGCGCCCGTTAAACGGCCAATACCATAATTCTGGATTGCGTACACTGCCGTAATCATAGGGATCATCCTGCCGTACCTCAAAATGCAAATG
>CAUJGI010000707.1 GCA_963169155.1 Chloroflexota bacterium | reverse complement strand
CCAGGAAACCAAAAGCCCGGCCAGTTGGCCGGGCTTATCCCTTCTTCCTCTTCTCTTCCCTCAAACAACCGCGCCGCCAGGCGGCGGCACGTTGTTGATTTTAAATTTAGTTACCGGATGACAAAGCCGAACCGGTCATGCGCATGTTGGAGCGGGTCAGCAGTTCGCCGTTGACCCAAACTTCTAACGTGTACAGCCCGGCGCGGAAACCTTGTTCCGGATTGTAGTAAATATAGCCAGGGCCGTCCTCGCCATAGTTCCAAACTTCGTTGCCACCTTCAACAACCTCACCGTCGTGCCGCCAAACCCAGGCCCAAACCATCCCGTCTTTCATGCCATCGTAAGAGAAGGTGGCGTAAACGGTGTAGGAACCAACGGCAAAAATGTTGGTCGGATCAACGGCTATATATTCGTCGTCAATATTGGTGGAGAAGCTGATATCGCCGAGAGCGGTGTTTTCATTTAACTCGGCGGTTGGCTCAAAACGGCTAAACTCTTCCGGCAGTTCCAGAGCTGCCTGCACCAGGCTGTCGGCTTCCGCCAGGAAAAATGGTTCTTCATTGGTTGTGGTCACAATTTGGGGGGTAACGGCCGTTTCCGCCGAGACGCCAGCGAGTGTGTTGACCGATGCACCTAAAGCTTCAACTTCTTCGGTGACAGGTTTGGCATTGGTGAGAATGGCAAAGAGGGGGGTGTTATCGACGGGGGGATGCAGGGCATAAAGTACAAAAACAATAGAAGCTGCTAACAAACCCAAACTCGCAAAGGAGTAAGTTTGAAGTCGCTTCTCTGCTTGCAGGCGCATAAAGAAGTAGGGCGATCGTTTCATCTCTCGCCACGACTTAAACACGACAGCCAGTGCAAGCAGAAGTAATAAAATCAGTGTCCCCAGAATCCAGGGAGTAATTGTTCCAGACAAATTCGATAGCAAATTAATAAACCCTCTTCCCAAAGGTTGGCGGGTATTATAAAGGAAGTTTTGCGAGCAGTGCAACTATTTAGTTAACATAACTTCCCTTTTTGACAAACTGTCACTAATCTGCCGCTTTGTTGTCCCCTACCCAGGTACCATATTTGGACAGAAATTTGCCCTTTTCTGCTCTAGTTTGCGCCAAAACGGCCGTTCCTGCCCGAAAGGTTAACAACGCGTGAATAATCGCACAATGTTCCACATTTTACCAGCCTTAAGCGGCTTGTCTGGCCCGACAGGGGCAGAATATCACTTTATCTGGGTGATGTGTCATAAAAGGGTGTCTGACAATTTACACTTGTCGAAAGTGGAAGAGAACCTAAAATTAACCCGATGATCCAAATTAGTGGGCTGGTTAAGCAATACGGGTTTAATCCGGTGCTGCGGGGGGTGAACCTGCATGTGTCGAAAGGCGCTTTTGTGACCCTGGTAGGGCCAAACGGCGCGGGCAAATCGACCCTGATGCGTATTGTGGCAACCCTGCTCAAACCCACCGCTGGTGAAGTGAAAATTGGGGGATGGCTCATGCCGCAGTACAGCGATCGGGTGCGGCGGCACATTGGGCTTGTGTCGCACCAGACGCTGCTGTATGGCGATTTAACGGCGGCGGAAAATCTGTTGTTTTTCGCCAAGCTGTATCGGTTAGATCACAGTGCGGATCGGGTGGCGCAGGCGCTAAAGCGCGTGGGGCTGGCGGCACGGGAGCGAGATGCGGTGCGCACTTTTTCACGCGGCATGATGCAGCGCCTGACGATTGCCCGCGCCACGCTGCACGAACCGGACGTGCTGCTGCTGGATGAACCGTACACCGGGCTGGATCAGGACGCCTCGGCTCTATTGGACAGTTTGCTGAAACGGGAATCGGAAAACGGCCGTACCATCCTTATGATTACCCACGATTTGGTGCATGGCTTAAATTTGTGCGATCGGGTGGCCATCTTAAGCCGGGGTAAGATTGTGCAGGAAATTGCCAATGGCGAGGTCAGCGGCAGTGAATTTTTGGACATTTATGCGGCACAAACAGGGCGGACGGTCGGCATGGCAAACAAGGCGCATGAATAAATTAGCCCAGTCCACTCCCTCCACTTCACTGCGGGACAATCCGTTTTTAACGGCCGTTTGGGCCATCGTCTGGAAGGATTTGCAGATTGAAAAGCACACTCGCCAAACGGTCAGCGTGATGGTGATGTTTTCGCTGGTGACGGTGGTGATGTTTAATTTTGCCCTGGAGACAGAGTTGGATGCGGCCCGCAACGTGGCCACCGGTCTGTTGTGGGCCACCATTTTGCTGGCTGGCACGCTAGGGCTGAACCGTTCTCTGGCCATTGAGCGCGAAAATCAGAACATCGATGCCATTTTAATTGCGCCCATTGACCGGCGTGCCATTTACCTGGCCAAAGTGATCAGCGTTACCATCTTTACCCTGCTGCTGGAGCTGGTGCTGGTTTTTGTGTTTATCATCTTTTTTGACAAGCCGTTCTGGCGTCCCATTGTGCTGCTGGTGCTGTTTTTAGGCACGGTGGGCTACGTTGCCGCCGGGGTGCTCATCACGTCGATGACGATGCAAACTCGCTCGAAAGAGGTGCTGCTGCCCATTTTGCTGCTGCCGCTGGTGCTGCCGCTGATTTTGCCAGCGGCAACGGCCGTTGGCGAGAGTATGGTTGTTGCGCCAGAGGCTTCCATCATTCGCAGCATGGTTTCGCTGGTGGCCGCCTATGACCTGGCCATTCTAGCCTCTGGCCTATTTACCTATCATCTCGTTGTAGAATCTTAAGCAAATTGTTGGAAAACAAGCCGATCAACCCAAACTGGTGTTAAATAGCTGGAAGCACGGGAAGATTCGCAGTAAACCGCAAAAATAGATGCCTTACCACTTTGCGGTTTCCTCTTATTCTGAAAAAACCTGTATTTTGGAAAAGGAGAGGTCATTATGAGTCTCGTTAAATTGAATCGATGGATTCCTATCTTGAACATTGTTGCCGCCGTTACCCTGGTCGTCAGCCTGGGGATGAATTTTTTCTATGCCCCCACGGAAAGAACGATGGGTAACGTGCAGCGCATCTTTTATTTTCACGTGGGTTCGGCCTGGGTTGGCGCGGTGGCCTTTTTTGTGGCGCTGGTGGGTGGCGCGCTTTATTTGCGTAACAAGCAGCGCATTTGGGACACCATCGCACTTTCCTCCGTAGAAATCGGCCTGGTGTTTCTAACCATTGCCACGGCGGCTGGCTCAGTGTGGGGCAAACCAGCGTGGAACACCTGGTGGGATTGGAGCCCGCGCCTGACGCTGATCACGGTGGCCTGGCTCACCTATGCCGCCTACTTTATGCTGCGCGGGGCGATTGAAGAGGAAGATAAGCGGGCGCGGTTTGCGGCCGTTTATGTTATCGTTGCTTTTGTGACCATCATCATGACCTACATCAGTATTCGCATTTTCCGGGACATCCACCCGGTGGTGTTTGGTGGCACGCTGGAAACGGCCGAAGGTGCCTCTGAAGGGCTGCAAGATTTTGCTCCTGGCCTGGAATCGATGAAGATGGGCATTACGTTAACGGTGAACACAGTTTCGTTTACCATTTTATACATTGCCTGGATGTTTAACCGGATTCGCCTGCAATACCTGATGGACAGCGTGGATTCGCTAAAAATGCGTGTGGCCACCCGCTTACAAGGAGGCAAAGCGTGATGTTATCTTTTGCTTTTCTTCTCAATGTGGCTCTACAGACCGGAGTTGACCCGAACAATTTCAACAATTACCTGATGCTGGGCTACTTTGTCATGGCGGTGATTAGTCTGGTGTATATCGTGAGCCTGGCTTTGCGGCAGCGTAACCTGCAGCAAGATCTCCAGCTAATGGAACGATTATTACAGGACGATGAGGAAAACGTCGGCTAGAGAGTTTGTCCTGGCACCGTTATTTTTCCGTAATCTTTACCGGGCATACTGAATGGGTGATGGGACACGGCCGTTTCTCATGTAACAAACGGCCGTCATGCTTCATCTAATCAACCATACACACTTTGCCGCGGAGAGTTTTTATGCTCAAATCGTTAACCCTTCCAGAACCCCTGCGCACCCTGTCACTGGGCCAAAAGCTGCTCATTGGTGTGGTGACGGCCGTTCTGCTCTTCCTGATCATTGGCTCGGCCACCCAAAGCAGCAGCACCCCGGAATTTGCCGTCGGGCTGCAAACCCAACCGTTTGCTGTTTTGGCGCTGCTGGCCTTTGGCGGCGGTATCCTCAGCTTTGTCTCCCCGTGCACCCTGCCCGTGCTGACGGCTTATTTTGCCTTTGCCTTTCAAAGCGGCCGTAAACAGATTGCCACCAACACCATCGCTTTTATGCTGGGGCTGGCCACCACCTTCACCCTGTTTGGCGCCGCCGGTTTTGCTCTGGGGAAAACCTTGCTGCGTAACCAGAACCTGCTGCTTCTGGTAGGCGGTGCGGTGGTGATGGGTTTTGGCGTGCTCAGTCTGCTGGGCAAAGGGTTCGGCGGTGTAGATGCCACCGGCACCGGCGGCGTGCAGCCCAAAAGCACCACGGTGAAAGGGTCTTACATCTTTGGGTTAAGCTTTGCCGTCGGCTGGACCAGCTGCATTGGCCCAATTTTGGGTACGGTGCTGACCCTGGCCGCCCAAACCACCTCTGTGTGGAACGGCATGATGCTGCTTTTTATCTACACGCTGGGGCTGGGGTTGCCCTTGCTGGTTGTTTCCACCTTTTTTGGCCGGATGAGCCGCCAAAGCCTCTTCTGGCGGGCGCTGCGCGGCAAGGGGTGGGAGCTGAACACCCACACAATGGTCGTAGCCCTGGTCTGGGCTTTAGCCGCCTGGCGCGTGCTGGTGGCCTTGCTCGACTACGCGTTTTTCCAATTCCCCGTTTTCGCCGGTCAGACGGTTACATTGGGGCATGAGCTGGGGTTGCTGGCGGTGTCGCTGCTGGGGGCAGCCCTGTGGGTCTTCACCGGCTCGGACGAGCGCCGGGTAACCGTGCACTTGCACTCCACCCAGCTGATTAGCGGGGCGCTGTTTGTGGTGCTGGCGCTGCTGATGCTGAACGGCACGCTGACCAGCATCAATTCCTTGTTTGGCCAGTATGAATTTTCGGAATGGTTTGTGATTTTGGAAGAGCGGTTTATTGCCCTGTTCCAACAATAAGCGTGTTTCACGATGCCTATTTCAAACAATTCTGAACCAACAACAACCAGCCAGACGCCAAACGGCAACGGCCGTAACCCCCTGCTTGTTTTGGTGGGCTTCATCGTCCTGGGGCTGGCCCTGACGCTGATCATTTTTGGCGGGAACCTGTTTGGCGGCAACGAGACGGCGGAAACGGCCGCTGCCAACGCCAACCAATCCATCCTCCAGCAGGTACCCGCTTTTGAACCAGCCGATACCATCATCAACCAGCTGCCCACGGGCGGCGACCTGCTGACCGTGGGTGACCTGGCTTACGATTTTGCCCTCAGCGACATCGAGGGGAACCAGGTGCAGCTCAGCCATCTGTCCGGCAAACCGGTCATCGTTAACTTTTGGGCCACCTGGTGCGGGCCGTGCCTGGTCGAAATGCCCGAGCTGGAAGCCGCCTACCAGGCGTACCAGGACGAAGGCCTGGTTATTCTGGCGTTGGACCAGCAGGAATCGGCCGAAGATGTGGCCCAGTTTTTTAACGAGATGGATTTGAGTTTTACGGCCGTTCTCGACGAAGAAGGCATCATTTCTGAACTGTACGGCGTGGCCAACATCCTCCCCACCACCTTTTTCATCAACGGCGACGGCGAAATCACCGCCATTCACCGCGGCCCCATGACCCAGGCGGTCATCGACGACTATCTCGCCGACACCCTGCCCGCTACCAACTAACATCAGTCGTTTGTCAATTCGCTTAATTCGTGATGAAATAGCGCCGCTTACCCAACCAAGGAACCTGATATGGCAACCCCTCCTCCAAAAAAAGTGGTAACTGGCCGCACGCGCGATTTTGTGATTGGCGCGGACAAGTTGATTTATAAGTTCAGCAAGCATTGGCTGGGTGTGCTCAACGCCATCATCGCCCTCTACGTGGCGCTGCCCATCCTGGCCCCGGTGCTGATGAACGTGGGTGCCACCGGCCCAGCGCGGGTCATCTACACTATGTACAGCCCGATGTGCCACCAGATGGCCTCGCGCAGCTTCTTCCTTTTTGGCGAACAGGCCGCTTACCCGCGTGCTCTCGCGGGCACGGAGCTGAACCCGCTGGAAAGCTACACCCCCAATCTGCCCGAATTTAGCGGTGTGGAAGAAGGCAACTGGGCGGCATTTTTTGTAGCGGCGCGGGAATTTTTGGGCAATGAGGCGATGGGGTACAAGATGGCCCTGTGTGAGCGCGACATTGCCATTTATGGGTTTGTGCTCATTGGGGGATTGATGTATGGGTTGGTGCGGCGGTTCTGGGCGGTACGGCCGTTGCCCTTCATCCTCTTCCTCATCATTGGCATGGGGCCGATTGCCTGGGATGGATTTAGCCAGCTCTTTAGCTACTATGCCACACCGCTTGGTGGTGGCGAACCAGCGGGCATCCAGGCATTTTTGAGCAGCATCTTCCCCTTGCGTGAAAGCTCCCCCTTCTTACGCACCTTCACCGGGGCGCTCTTTGGCTTCAGCCTCGTCTGGCTGGCCTACCCCCATTTGGACGTTAACATGGGCCGCACTGAAGCGGATTTAGAGGCCAAACTAAAGCGCATCGGGGAACTTCCCTCATAAGCCGCTGGCTAAACAGGTGCAGGTATAGGCTCTATAAGCTATAAAAGGTAATCGCACTTTTATGTCCAATTACCCAATTACGCAATAAACTTGAACTTCTTATGATAGCTTCTCTCAGTGGAACCATTCTGAAAATTGAAGACAGCAGCCTGGTGGTGAATGTAGGCGGCGTAGGGGTGCGCGTATTTGTGCCGCGCACGGTGCTGGAAGATGTGGGCGGCGTGGGTCGCTCTATCCGGCTGCACACCCATCTCATTGTGCGGGAGCAGGAGCTGTCGCTCTACGGTTTTGAGTCGGAAGACGATTTGCAGCTGTTTGAGGTGCTGTTGGGGGTCAACGGGGTTGGTCCCAAGGTGGCGCTTTCGATTTTAGGCACGCTTAGCCCGGAACTGTTGAAGAGTGCGATTATGCGGGAGGAAACGGCCGTTCTCCAGCGCGTTCCCGGTATTGGTAAGAAAACGGCTGAACGCATCATGTTCCAGTTGCGCGATAAATTGGACCTGACACAGGTGAGTACGGCCGTACCGTTTGTCAGTGATGTGGATGCCGACGTGATCGACTTCCTCACCGGGCTGGGCTTCAGCATTGTGGAGGCCCAATCGGCCCTGCAAAACATCCCCCGCGACGTCAAATCCTTCGACGAGCGCGTGCAAATGGCGCTGCAACGCCTGGACCAGGGGCAAAGATGAGCAAGTTAGAACAAGAGATTTGGGACTTTTTGCATCGGCACATTCAGAGCATTTTCAGCAAGGATGTGGCGACTTACACAGCGACCACGGCCGAAGATTTGTCGCTGTACGAATGGTTTGTGACGCCGCACCGGCAGGATGGTCTGGATTTTCACCTCTTCATGATTGATCACAGCTGGGCGGGCATCGACGGCGATTTTCGTTACGATTTGTGGGAGCCACGGGTGCAGATTTATGGTGAGGGGACGGGGGTGGTTACGGCCGTTGTCTCCTACACCTTCATGCTCTCCACGGCCACTGGGGCGGGCATCCAGCACCGCAGCCACAACGAAAGCCGCGTCCTGGTTAAGGACGCCAACGGCTGGCAGGTGGTTCACGTTCATAAATCCCCTACCTGGCGTGCCCCACACGAGCCTGATTAACGCAAACAAACCCCATTTCACAGATAAACAGTAGAAGCGTTACAAACCGTGAGGGATTTGCTAAAATCAGCATGGTTTGCTCTCATCGCTTGCCCAAATCAAAAATTATCAAACGCTATGTTACTTTCAATTACCACTACTCATCAACCTGCAACTGACCTCGGTTATTTGCTACACAAGCATCCGCAGAAGCTGCAATCGTTTAAGCTTAGCTTTGGCAAAGCGCATGTTTTTTATCCTGAAGCGACTGCCGAGAAGTGCACGGCCGCGCTTTTATTGGATGTTGATCCGATCAAGCTGGCTCGCGGCGGCAAAAGCAGGAATTTTAGCTTTGCTTTACAGCCCTATGTGAACGATCGGCCGTATGTTGCCTCTTCATTTTTGAGTGTGGCCCTTGCCCAGGTGTATGGTTCGGCTCTAAA
>CAUJGI010000706.1 GCA_963169155.1 Chloroflexota bacterium | reverse complement strand
CACCACCAGGACGAGATGCTGGCCATCCTGCACACCTGGGCCGAAGATGAAAACCCGCACGTACGGCGGCTTGTCAGCGAAGGCACGCGCCCCCGGCTGCCCTGGGCGGGCCGACTGTATCAGTTCATCGAAGATCCCAGCCCGACGCTGGCGCTGCTGGAAAAGCTCAAGGACGATCCATCCGAGTACGTGCGCCGCTCGGTGAGCAACCACCTCAACGACATCGCCAAGGATCATCCGCAGCTGGTGGTTGAGACGTGCCGCCGCTGGTGGCAGGATGGCTCGCCGGAGCGGCGCTGGATTGTGCAGCGGGCGCTGCGTACCCTGGTAAAAGCGGGCGATCCGGGCGCTTTGGCGGTGCTGGGGTATGGTTCGGCCCAGGTTGAGCTGACGGATTTCAGCGTAGCGCCCGATCCGCTGCACCTGGGCCAAACGCTCAGCCTGGCTTTTACACTGCACAACACGGCCGACAGCGAACAAAACGTGGTGATTGATTTTGTGATTCACTTTGTGAAGGCCAACGGGCAGACGAGTGGCAAGGTGTTTAAGCTGAAAACGGCCGTTCTCTCCCCCAACCAAGCCCTCACCATCGCCAAGAGCCATCCTATCCGCCCCATCACCACCCGCGCTTACTACCCCGGCACACACCGGGTGGAAATTCAGGTCAACGGCCAGCGCCTCGGCGAGCGCAGCTTTGAACTAATCGTTTGAAAAACGGGACACTGATGAACACGGGTTTTCCTCTCTGTGAAACTCCGTGCCGCCTCTGTGCATCTCTGTGTTCCGCTTTTAAGTAAACCGCACAAAGTTTTTGGAAGAAAAAAGCGCCATTTTTGTGCGGTTTACTCAAGTAATTGGCAGATTACGCGCTACTTTATTTTGAAGAACTTTCTGCCAATTACATAACAAGGAGAACCGATGAAACTAAAAACAAACAACATAGAAACACATACCCATCTCGCTCTACCAGCCAGCGGCTCGGGTCCTGGCGTTCTGGTTTTGCATCCCTGGTGGGGTCTCAATGAAGACATCAAAAACGTGGCCAATCGGCTGGCTGAGGCGGGGTTTGTGGCCCTGGCACCAGATTTGTACGACGGCCGTATCGCCACCACCATCCCTGAAGCGGAGGAATACAGCAGCATCATGGACCAGGACACAGCCCAAGAAATTATCAGGGCTGCCACGGAGCAGTTGTTAGCCCATGAAGCGTGCCAGGGGTCGCAGATTGGCGTCATTGGGTTTTCCCTGGGTGGCATGTATGGCGTGTGGATAGCGCATGCTCAGCCAGAACAGGTAGCGGCCGTCGTGCTGTTTTATGGCGCTGGTATGCTCGAAGAGACCAACACCCAGGCCAGCTATCTGGGCCACTTTGCGGCAAACGATCCATATGAAGATGCAGATTATGTAGCGCAGCTTGAACAGAGTCTAAGAGAAAACGGCCGTCCCACCACCTTCCACATTTACCCCAACACCGGCCATTGGTTCTTTGAACCATCCCGCCCCGATGCTTACGACGAGGCAGCCTCCCAATTAGCCTGGGAGCGCACCCTGGCTTTCCTGAACGAAACGCTCCGCTGAAAAAGTAGCCGCGGTTTCTTACCGGGTAAATATGGCGCGGTAAGAAACCGCGGCTACGCACTGTTGCGTTGGATGAAGTCGAGGGTAACGGCCGTAATCGCGTCCAGCTCACCCTCCAGCAAAATGACGTGGCCGGAGTGCTCCAGCCACACCTGCTCCGCCTGCTGAGATGTGACCCCCGCCACAATAATCTCGCCCACATCTTCCGAGACCGTTTTGTCGCTGCGCCCCTGCATCACCAGCACGGGCTGGCTGATTTGCGGCAGCTGGCGGCGCACCTCCTGCCCCAGCCGCACCAGTTCCATCACCGCCCGCAGTGGATTGACCCGGTACCCCTGCCAATGCTCATTGCTGCCCACGTTGTCCTTGGGCAGCGAGCTGACCAGCGGCGCAGCCACGTAGAGGCGCACCATGTTGTGTGTAGGAATCGCCAGCTTGATGGCCGGAGCGTAACACAGCACACCGGCAATCTCCTTGTGCTGGGCCGCCAGGTAAAGCGCCAGCGCCCCACCCGTTGACTCACCACCGACAAACACCTGGTCACACACGGTGGCCAGATATTGGTACGCTTTTTCGGCCGTCCACGCCCAGTCGTGCCAGGTGGTTTCGTTCAGCTCGTCGGGATGGGTGCCGTGGCCCGGCAGCAGCGGCGCAGAAATGGTGTAGCCTGCGGCGTGCAGCTTTTCCGCCAGCAAACGCACCTCGGCGGTGGTGGCCGTCAGGCCGTGCAGCAGCAGCACGCCCACCACGCTGCCCGGCCAGAAAAAGGTGTCACCCTCCAGGTGCGGGTTGTGGATGGGACCATCCTGCCCCAGGTAAATTTGCACCACATTCAGGTTTTCTTCCGGCGTCGGCGGTTCAAAAATCGGAATGAATCGATCCAGTTCAGCGATGGGGATGGCGTGGGCGCCGGGTGGCAGTTCGGCGTTGCGTTTTTCCAACCGCTGGCGCAGCACCACGGGCGGGATGTTGAGATAGTACAGGGTGTAATCGGCCCCCAGCTCGGTAATACGGCCGATCCACTTTTGGCGGCGCTCCCGGTTCCACAAGCTCCAGTCGAGGATGATGTCGGTGCCTTGTTGGAGAAGGGGAACGGCCGTTTGCCAAAACAGCTCCTGCAACTTCTCGGCCATCTCGCCATACTCGGCGTCAAAAATAGTGGCGTCGGTCAGGTGGATCATCCACTCATCCAGCGAAAAGCGAATTGCCTGGTGGTTTTGCGCCAGCTCTTTGGCAAATGTCGTCTTGCCCGACGTGGGTAAACCACAAAACAGATGAACGGTTGCGTCTAATTTTTCCTGCGCCATAATGCCAATCCTTGCCAAATGTGGCGACAACGAATTAAAGAAAACAACAAATTTTTCTATCGGAAAAAATTCGTTGATTTCTCCCATTCGTTGTTGTCCTTGCTATAAAGGTTGCAAGGTATAAACCAGGAAATTTTAATTGTCAACATGGTGGGGAAATTTATACGAAGGAACGAAGAGGGGAAGGAACAAAGGGAAGTTTTTTTCCTTTGTCTCTTTGTTTCTTCGTTCCTTCGTTTAAAAAAGGACACAACGATGGAAAAAGTAAATCTGGCGCAAAAGTTAACGCTGTTCAACGATCATTGGCACCCGCGCATTGTGGGCGAGCTGAATGATTCCCACGTGAAGCTGGTGAAGGTGCAGGGGGAATTTGTCTGGCATCACCACGATCACGAAGATGAGCTGTTTTTGGTGCTCAACGGCCGTCTCCACATGCAGTTTCGCGACCATGCTGTCTGGCTGGAGGCAGGCGAGTTCATCATCGTGCCGCGTGGGGTGGAGCACCGCCCGGTGGCTCCCGAAGAGGTCCACCTGCTGCTGCTGGAGCCAAAGTCCACGCTGAACACGGGCAACGTCATGGATGAGAAAACGGCCGTTGCCGAGTGGATCTAACCTGACAAAAGGTGTCAGGAATAGCCATTATGCTGCAAATGTTTAAGGTTGGACGGTAGCGGCCGTTTCTCAACCATGCTACAAACACGCCCTGAAATCAGAACGGATGTTCAGGTCGGTGAACGGTAATCGGTTATCCGTAATCGGTAAACGGTTCACCGATTACCGACCACCGATTACGGATTACGGATTACGGATTACGGAAACTATGGAACCCCAAAACATCATCGTGCGCGGTGCACAGCAGCATAATTTG
>CAUJGI010000705.1 GCA_963169155.1 Chloroflexota bacterium | reverse complement strand
CTGGACGAGCCGACGTCTAACCTGGACCCGCGCACCGAGTTTCGCATCTTTTCCAACTTCCGCGAGCTGGCGCGCGGGCGGACCACTATCTTGATTTCGCACCGCTTTTCCACCGTGAGCATGGCCGACCGCATCCTGGTGCTGGACAAGGGGCGCATTGTAGAAAGTGGTTCACATGAAGAGCTCATGGCCCAGGGCGGTGAGTACGCCACCCTGTACGAACTGCATCAGCGGCGGCTGGAGCGGCTGGGCTAATTATGAAGCAACTGACTGATCGATTTTATCCGCTGTTGCTGGCGATTCTCATCCTGGTCATTACAGGGGTGCAGTTGCGTTGGATTTTGCAGGATGAGCGGTACCAACCATTTGTGGATCCCTATCCTCAGCGCACGTTATTAATTGCCGATCATTTAAGCGCGCATGGGCTGACGGAGTTATCTGAGCTTGTGATGGAAACGCGGATCGGCCCGCGAGCACCGCTGTATCAGTTTGGTGCGGCGATTTTTGTGTTGATTTTCGGCCGTTCGCTGGATGCGATGCTGGGATTGAACCTGCTGCTAAACGGGTTCATGATGGTGGCGGCTTATTCAGCGGGCAAGTTGATTAAGAATGAGCAGACTGGTTTGCTGGCTGCTTTGCTGGTAGCCAGTTTGCCACCCATTATGCAGCTTACACGCATTATTCGGCCGCATTCTGTGCTGCCAGCCATGGTCATGTTGTGGCTGTGGTTGTTGTTACGTTTGTTCAAGCATCGCCTGGTGCGGGATGCTTGGCTGTTTTGCCTGGTGCTGCTGCTTATGTTTTGGCTGCATCCCAATGCTATCTACATGCTGCTGCCACCGATAGTGGTGTTTGTGCTGTATCTGATTTTTGCGGCGGATGGTGATGATTCAGTTGTTGCCTCTGACAGTGAGGCTGTCTGGAAAGTAAAGATAAAATGGGTGTGGGGACGGTTGCAACGGCCGTTTATTCTCAAAGGATTGCTGCCAGGGCTGCTGGTTACCGGGCTGCTCGCGGCGGCCTGGTATGTGGTGGTGCTGAAAGCGGTGTTAACCTTAACCGAAGTAAGCAGCAGCAGTTGGACAACTGAGCAGTATGGCTTTCCTGATGTGGCCCCCTCTTTCTTTTGGTATTTGCAGACCATGCCGGGGGTTATCACCAACTTCATCACCGGCTTGTTTGGGCTGGGCTGCGTGGCCTTTTTGTTTGCGCAACGGCCGTATCGGTTATTGCTCAGCCTTACGTTTGTTTTGATGTATGTGGGCATGGGGTTGCGCCAGGGAACGCTGGCCTGGATGAATTTTGCGGCCGTTTTGCCGATAGTGGGGGTGGTAACGGCCGTTTTTGTCATGGATTTAGCTTCAGTGTGGGACTCAGTAACCAGGCCTGCGGTGCAGCGCATCGGGCGAGTATTGGCCCGTGGTCTGGTAGGCGCGGTTGTTCTGGTGGCCATCTTTAACATGTACGTGGTCACCGTCCGCCAGCTGGATGACAACAGCAAGCAGCTGGCGGTAATGTTGGGCGCGCCGCTGGACCACTCTTGCGGATGGCGCATGATAGCCGTCTACTGCCCAAATCCACCGCGTCAGCAAGAGTGGCAGGAGCTGGCCATTCTTCAAGCGGTGCTGAACGATTCTGGCTGCCCCAACGCGGATTGCACCCTTGCTGTTGTGACGGAAAGCTCCGAAAGCTTTGGTTTTGCCAGCCTGCGTTACTTCATGATTGAGGCATACCCGGCGGCAAACCTGGACATAATGCCCATTAGAAAGCATGGTCGGTACAGCGTAGACTGGTTAAAGACGGACTATCTGGTTTACATCCCGCAGATGCAAAACAATACCTACAGTAACGGCGTTGTTCAATTTTTGCAGGCACCGCCAGAGCAGGCTGCGGATGCTTTTGAACAAATTGCCCACTTTTCGCTGCCACGCGATTGGGAGGCACGTGTTTTGCGCCGGACACGCCCAATTGCTGATGCAGAAATTACGACGTATTTGTCTGAATTGGACATCGCGGCCCACATCAAAGGGTCACTGACTTTGAATGAAACGTTCCGGGGTGAGGCGGATTAAATGTTGTTGCCAGCCTCTGAGCCGCAGCTGTACTGGAGCGAACGTTTGAAGGGAACCAGGAAGCCATGCTTTTAATCATTGCCGGGAGGCCCCGGTCTGGCACCACCATTTTGCAAACGCTGTGCGACAGGCACCCAGAGGTGTCGATGACCAATGAGTTTGGCAGCCTGATGTATCTGGAGCAGTCGTTTACCCGGCACGCGCTGAACATGTTTAAGCGGTTGCAGCGGGTGCAGGGTAAATGGGCCTTTGACCATGCCTACTACACCAACCAGTCGGACGAACTGGCCCGGCTGAACAAAAGATTTGCCATGAATTACCTGCGGCAGCTGCGGTGGCAAACCTGGGGTAAGGTTACGGCCGTTGCTGTCGAAGCCACCTACCGCCAACTTTTCCCTTCGGCCAAAGTGATTGGCGATAAGCTGCCCCACTACCTGCTGCACATGAAAACGCTGACGGCCCAGCAAAACCTGAAACGGCTGGTGATTTACCGGGACTGCCGCGATGTGACCAGTTCGTTTTTGCACCAGGTGCGCACCACCTGGAAAGGGGCCGACTGGGTGCACCAGTTTGACACGGCCGAAAAAATTGCGGCCAGCTGGGTGCGGGATATCCAAATTATGGAATCCCACGCCGACAAATTGATGATTTTGCAGTACGAGCGCCTGATGCAGCAGCCGGAGCAGGAATTGGCCCGGCTGAGCAGCTGGCTGGACATCGATCCGCAGGGATTTCCCACAGAGCTGCTGCGCGCCGACAGCATTGGCAAGTACCGCCAGGGGCTGACGACCGCCGAAATAGACGCGGTGCTAACCATTGCCAGCCCGACGCTGCTGCGCCTGGGCTACGAACTTTAAGTTTGATTAGGAGTTTTGCATGATGTTGATGATTGGCGGCCATCCGCGATCGGGCACCACGCTGCTGCAAACGCTGTGTGATTTGCATCCCGACATGGCCGTAACCAACGAGTTTGGCTGTTTTAGCTTTCTGGGGCAGTCGTCTGGCGACTACAACCGGAGCATTTATAACCGCTGGCAGCGCGTTCAGGGGCGGTGGGCGTTTGACATTGCTTACGCACGCTACACACCGCTGCTGCGCCTGAATAATCTGTTGTTTGCACTGCGCCATTTGTACCTTTATCGAAGAAAGCGGCAGGGGGAGGTGGTTACGGCCGTTTCCCTCGAAGCCACCTACCGCACCATGTATCCGCATGCTCGCGTGGTGGGCGACAAATGGCCCCATTATCTGTACCGCATGGACAAATACGTGCAGGAAACGGACCTGACCCGGCTGGTGATTTACCGCGACTGCCGCGACGTGACCAGCTCTTTCCTGGTGCAGGCGCGCACTAACTGGAAAGATACCGATTGGGTGAAAAACGTGGATACTGCGGAGAAGGTTGCCACCAAGTGGGTGCGCGGCATCGAAATTATGGAAAAATATGCCGATAAGCTCACTATTTTGCAGTACGAGGCGTTGATGCACGAACCGGAGAAAGAGCTCAAACGCGTCAGCGAGGCCATTGGCCTGGACCCGGCCGGTTTTCCCACCGACATGATTGATCCGGGCAGCATCGGTAAGTACCACAAAGGGCTGAGTGATGCGGAGCTGGAAACGGTGCTGCGCATTGCCGGGCCAACGATGGAACGATTGGGGTATCGGTGATGATGCAGTTCAGTGTTGTCATTCCCACGCGCAACCGACCAGAGGCGCTGGCCGCCTGTCTGGCCAGTTTTGCCCGGCTGGCGCACCCGGCCGGGGCGTGGGAACTGATTGTGGTGAATGATGGGGGGGATGCGTCGTTTACGGCCGTTCCCGCCCATCTCCACCAAACACTGCCCCTCAAACTAATCGACATCCCCCATGCTGGTCCGGCGGCTGCCCGCAACCGGGGCGCGGCCGCCGCCACCTTCGACACCCTGGCGTTCACTGACGATGACTGCTGCGTGACGCCGGATTGGCTGGAGCAGTTTGCCCAAGGTTTTGCCCAAACTGGCGCTGATGGGCTGGGCGGCAGCTGGGTCAATCCCCAGCCGGAAAATGTGGCGATGCGCGCCTCGCACTTTCTGATCGAGTTTATGTACGGCTACCTGCGGGATGCGGCCAACAACAACCTGATGCTGGTTTCCAACAATGTGGCCTATCGGCGGGCGGCATTTACGGCCGTTGGTGGCTTCAACGAATTGTTCCCCCTGGCCGCCGGGGAAGATATGGAGCTGGGTTACCGGCTGGCGGCGCACGGCTACCGGCAGCGGCATTGGCCAGCGGCCCAGGTGTGGCACCATCACAATTTGAGCGGGTGGGGGCACGTGCGGCAGCAGTTTCGCTACGGCCGTGGCGGCCACTTTTTCTTGCAAGCGGTGGCCGAACAGGCCAAAAAAGGGTTTAGCGTTCAACCTGGTTCCGCCCGGAACTTTTATCTGGCGTTGGGAGCATCGTTAAGGCAGCAGCCGGAGCCGTGGTCATTTGCGGCGCTGATTGCTGTGGCGCAGGCGGCGTACCGCCTGGGGCAGTTTTACCAGCGCCAGCTGAGCCGTTTGGCGGTTCTGGGAAGCTCATGACCAACCTGCCAACCTTCTCCATCATCGTGCCGACGTACAATCGCCCGTTGCAGCTGTGGCGCTGCCTGCAGGCGCTGTCTGTGTCTAAATATCCTAACGACCGTTTTGAGGTGGTGGTGGTGGATGATGGCAGTGCGATGTCGTTGTGGCCTATCATTGCCGAGTTCCGGGCGAAGATGGCGATCCAGTTTGTGACGCAAGCCAACAAAGGTCCGGCCGCCGCGCGCAACGTGGGGGCCAGGCTGGCCAACGGCCGTTTCCTGGCCTTCACCGATGACGATTGTGTGCCGCACCCGGCCTGGCTGCGCCAGCTGGCCCTCTTTTTGGATGACCATCCCGAGAAAATGGTGGGGGGCTATACCAAAAATGGCCTGCCTCACAACAACTTTTCCCTCACCAGCCAGCTGCTCATCGACTTTTTGTACGTACACTACAATCGCATGGAGTCGCGGGCGCGTTTTTTTACCTCCAACAATTTTGCCCTGGCGGCCAGCCAATACTGGCGCGTGGGCGGCTTTGATGAAACATTGCCTCTGGCGGCCGGTGAGGATCGGGAATTTTGCGACCGGTGGCAGCAGTATGGCCTCGGCATGGTGTACCTGCCCCAGGCGGTGGTGGAGCATGAGCATCATTTACGGCCGTTTTCCTTTTGGCGGCAGCATTTTAACTATGGTCGGGGTGCCTGGCTCTTTCACCGGATTCGCAGCCTGCGCTCGCATGAAGCAGTTCGGCTGGAATCGCCAGGCTTTTACTTGAGGTTGGTGGGGTACCCGCTGCTCATGGGCAAGGGACGGCGCGCTTTGGGGCTGACCGCTATGTTGATGGGTACCCAGGCGGCCAACGCGGCGGGGTTTTTGTATGAACGGCTTGCCTCGCGGTGCCGGGCAAAAAAAAAGCTCCCACAGGGGAAGCTGTATCTACCAATTGAAAACGTTTCAAACACCGATTAGACCGTTATGTAATTGGCAGAAAGTTCTTCAAAATAAAGTAGCGCGTAATCTGCCAATTACTTGAGTAAACCGCACAAAAATGGCGCTTTTTTCTTCCAAAAACTTTGTGCGGTTTACTTAATTGGGGTGTAAAAAATTAAAGAGTACGCAGATTGAACAGATAAAAAATCTACTAAATCTGCGTAATCTGTTGATAAAAACCGTTGTTGGTCCTAATTTTGGCTTGTCCAGATCAGGGCTATCATGCTACTGAAAACGCTGCGGTCTTTTTCTCTGCGGCTTTGCGCGACGTTAGAACAAGCCCCAATCGCCACCGGCTCCCTCTTCCATCATCGAGGGGTCCCACAGTTCGGTGCCAATCTCTACCGTGACCCCGCCCTGCATCACCTGGCTGCCGACCATGCGCACCTGCTCAATGATTTGCGGGCCGTAGGGGCAGAAGGGGGTGGTGAGGATCATGGTGATTTTGGCGGAGTCTGTTGGTTCATCAATATCAAGATTGCGCACCAGGCCAAGTTCGACGACGTTGAGCCCAATTTCCGGGTCGATGACGCTGCGCATCGATTCAATCAATTCTTCTTCTTTATTGGCAATCATTTGGTTAATCCTTCACTTTACGAATTTATTTGTATGTCAGACGGCCGTAACGGCAACGTAAACTGGCAGCACGCATCACCGTGGAGCATGCAGCTGTGCTGTTCAACGGCCGTTCCCAACACCGTGATCATCAGCTGTTTGTCCAGGGTGCACACTTCGCTGTGCTGGTGGCCCATGGAAATGTACGGACAGCTGTACTCGATGATCTGGTAACGGCCGTCGTCTCTTTTTTCCCAGCGGGCCAAAAACCCTTCGCTGCCCAACAAGTTTATCACATAATTGAGCCGCTCTTCGAAAGGAAGCACTTCAAATTCCCCGGCACGTTCTTCCATGATGCGCTGCACCAGACTGATGAAAATCTCATTCACCGTTTCCGGGGGGAGGCGGTCTTTTAGCTCTTCCAGCAGCCGGTTGGTGAGGCTGAAATACTTTTGGGGAAACAGCTCATTGCCTTTTTCACTGAGGGTATAAACGTAAAACGGCCGTCCCACTTTACGCCGTACGCTTTCCACTTCAATCAGTCCCTCAGCCTGGAGGGAATTCAGATGATGGCGCACCGTCACCGGTGACACATCGGCCGCTTCCGCCAAAGACTCAATTTTGCTTTGCGCCGACGCCTTCAGGGCATGAAGAATGAGATCTCGCGTGCTCTGTTTGTCTTTGCTTGTAACTGATTTCACGATAGAATCCTTTGCCTTGTAACTAGACTAACCCACATTAGTTCACATTTTCTACAAAGCACATTTGCAAAATCTAGACAGCTTTCTCAGCTGGTTTTCATACTTTTCAGGCTGGAATTTCTTCAAGAATTTGACAAAAAGTATAGCAATACCAGAGTAAGTTGTCAATAAATGCTATTTTTATTATATTTATCATAAATATTGACGCTGCCCCTGGGCTATGCTATAATCCACGCCTGAACATGGGCAAAACATAGATTGCACAGAATTACTTGACAGGAGACAGAAGACAACCATGACAACCGCCTTGGAAATCAAAAATTTGCACGTGAGCATAGGTGATCAACCTATTTTAAAAGGTATTGACTTACTGGTAAAGCAGGGTGAAGTTCATGCCTTGATGGGGCCAAATGGCTCCGGTAAAAGCACGTTAGCCTACACGCTGGCTGGTCATCCAGCCTATAAAGCCACCGCCGGACAGGTCATTTTTGGTGGCGAAGATTTGTTTGAGATGGAAGCGGATGAACGCTCCCGCGCTGGCCTCTTTTTGGCGTTCCAGTACCCTGCTTCGGTGCCGGGCGTCACGCTGGCCAAATTCCTGCGCCAGACCATCAATTCCCGCCGCCAGGCCGAAGACCCCGATGATAAAGGCATTTCAATTCCCCAGTTCCGCCGCTTGCTCAAAGAAAAGATGGATATGCTGGGCATTGACCACAAGTTTGCTGGTCGCTACCTGAATGAAGGTTTCTCTGGCGGTGAAAAGAAGCGCGTCGAGATTCTGCAAATGGCCACCGTCGAGCCAAAAATTACCATTATGGATGAGACAGACTCTGGTTTGGACATCGACGCTCTGCGTGTGGTGTCTGAAGGGGCGAATCGGCTGCGAGAAGAGTTCAATATGGGCGCCCTGGTCATTACCCATTACCAGCGCATCTTGAACTACATCAAGCCCGACTATGTGCACATTATGATGGACGGCCGTATCGTTGAAAGCGGTGGTCCTGACCTGGCCCTGAAACTGGAAGAAAAAGGATACGACTGGCTTCGT
>CAUJGI010000704.1 GCA_963169155.1 Chloroflexota bacterium | reverse complement strand
CCAGACGAGGAGCCTTGCCTCCCGCCTGTCTCACCCAAAACGGCCGTCAACGACAGACAGGGCGAGACGGCGCGGAGAAGAGGTTACCTGTTTTAGCCGAAACCATACCGCGCCGTCCCGCCCCTACGCCATATTTCGAATTGCTAAAAGGCCCTCTTTTCTCTGCGCCCCCACATCTTTGCGTTGAGTTATTTTTGAAAGAGAAGACACCAACTTCCGTTGACCACCATGAATGAAAATCAGCAGATTTATCAAATTTAATCCGCGTTTATCCGCGTTCATCCGCGGCCTATTCCCAGACAGAGCAAATGTTCTGAATTATTACCGGGGTCATGCAGGAACGGGTACAATAGACAGCGATGGACACCGAACACCAGCCGCCACTCTCCTTTTATTCCGCCCGTCTGACCTTTTTTTCCACCCATCTATCGTTCTTTTTTCTCACCTTTATTGGCTGGCTGGCGGCCAGCCGCATTTTGTACGAGGGGCTGTTTCCACGCTGGCTGTGGTTGGGACGGCCGTTGCTCACCCTCACCTTCACTGCTGTCCTTACCTTTGCCACCTGGCTGATGTGGCAGCGCTGGGCGGAGCGGCAGCTCTCCCCCCTGGCGCTGACGCCGCTGCTGCTCAACCTCATCTACCTGGCCGATCCGCTGGTGGATTTAGGCCGCAGCCGCTTCATTTTTGGTGCGGCGCTGTGGGTGGTGCTGCTGCTGTGGGCCGGGCGGCGCTGGCGTGGGCAAAGCGATACCTGGCGCTGGCTGGGGCCGCTGTTGGTGGCCGCGGCCCTGCTGCCGGTCTACCTGAGCACGATGTCGCGCACGGTGGGGCAGGCAGATACGTTTGAGTTCCAGGTGGTGGCGCCGCAGCTGGGCATTGCCCACCCGACGGGTTATCCGCTCTACCTGCTGCTGGGCAAGCTGTTCAGCCTGGTGCCGGTTGGCTCGGTGGCCTGGCGGATCAATGTGGGCACGGCCGTTCTGGCCACCATTGCCCTCATTTTTTTCTTCAAATTTTTGTGGGAGCTGTGGGGTGAGGCGGAAACGGCCGTGCTGGGGGCCGTTGTCATGGGCCTCACCAGCACGCTGTGGAGCCAGGCCATCGCCGCCGAGGTATACGCGCTGCACGCCCTGGTGGTATGTGTGGCGCTGTGGCTGCTGACCCCCACCCTGGCCCTCCCCCTGCAAGGGGGAGGGAACGAACTCCCTCTCCCTCCCAGGGAGAGGGCTGGGGTGAGGGTGAATCTCTTTTTGCTGGCGTTTATCATTGGCCTGGGGTTGACCAATCATTTGACGACCGTGTTTTTGCTGCCCCCGGCCGGGCTGGCGCTGCTTTTGCTGCTTTGGCCGGAAAGAAAAAGCGGAACACAGAGGGGCACGGAGAAGACACAGAGTTTCACAGAGACGGATTACCGATTACTGTTCACCGATTACCGCTTCCTCCTCCAACTTACCCTCACCTTTGCCCTGCCCCTCCTGCTCTACCTCTACCTCCCCATACGCTGGCAGGCGGTGAATGGCGAAGCGATGGGGCTGAGCCGCTTTGTCGATTGGGTGATTGGCGGCCGTTTTCAGGACGCTTTGCAGTGGGGGGCGTGGCTCAACGACTCGGCCCGCTACGGCATCGTTGGGCGGCTGTTTGTGGACAATTGGGGCGAGTTTAATCTGGCGCTGGTGGTGTTGGGGGTGCTTTACCTGGATTGGCAGCGTTGGCAGCTGGCGTTTGTGTTGGGGATCGCCTGGCTGGGTTTTACGTTTTACTGCCTCAACTACTACGTGCCGGACCTGGCCGTTTTTCTGATTCCGGCGCAGCTGGTGGTGGGGCTGTTTTGGGCCACGGGTGTTACGGCCGTTCTTCGCCTCCTCGTCCGCCTGGTGGATCGGGAAAACCGGCCGCTGATTCCCCTGCTGCAAACGGCCGTCTTGCTGCTCCTGCTCCTGCCCACGCTCATGCTGCTGGTGAACAATCGTGCCCGGCTGGACCGCTCCTCGGACGACGGCCGTACCGCCTGGGGGCTGGGTGTGTTGCAGCAGCCGCTGGCTGAAAATGCCGCCATTCTGGCCGACAGCGACAAATTCCCGCCGCTTTACTACCTACAGCAGGCTGAAGGCCTCCGCCCCGACCTGGAGATCATCGTGCTGCCCGATGAAGCCGCCTACCGCGCCGAGCTGGATGCCCGCCTGGCCGCCGGGCAAACGGTTTACCTGGCCCGCTTCCTGCCGGGATTGGCGGGCATTTATCATTTACGCTCGGCGGGGCCGTTGACCGAAGTTAGCACCGAGCCGCTGACGGAACGGCCGTCTACCGTCGCGCCAGCGGCCATTGAGTTTGGCCCGATGCAGCTCGTCGGCGTGGGCATTGCGCCGGAAGATCCCAGCGATCCAACCGCGACGGCCGTCACCCTGGTGTGGCAAACCGATACGCCGATTGGGGAAACGCGGCACATTTTTGTGCGCTGGGCGGGCCGCAGCTACGTGGGCGCGCCGGATGTCGCCACGGGGCAGCACGCCGTGCACAACAACTACCCCACCGTCGCCTGGCGGCCCGGTGAACTGGTGGTAGACGAGCACAGCTGGCCGCGCCCGCTGCTGGCCGAGGCGCAAACGCTGGATTTACAGGTGGCCGTTGCGCCACCGTTTACGCCGCTGGCCGAGCTGGAGTGGCAAACGGTGGCCAGCCAAGCGTTTGCCCCTGCGCCGGTGCGCCCGCTGGCCCGGCCGGTGCGGGCCCAGGTGGGTCAGGCGCTGCTGAATGGCGTCGAGTTTCCGGCGCAGATTCGCCCGGAAACGCCGCTGCCTGTCTTGTTTGCTGGGGAGGGGAGTTCGGTTTTGCTGGATTTTGTGCTGCGGCAGAGCGTACAGCCGCAGCCAAAACCAGGGTTGGCCCCAGAAATTATGGTGCCTTTCAACCGCTCCTTTACCAATCAGATTGCTGTTGAGACGCCGACGGCAAACGGCCGTTACCAAATCCTGGCTGAACACCCATCCGGGCAGGCGCAGTGCGGCTGGATGCGCCCGGTCACCACTTTTTGCGTGGTGGGCGAAGTGACGGTGAGCGGCGTACCGCTGCCCGAAGGGGCCACCAATTTTGAGGACAAGATTGCCCTGCTGGACGTGGCGCTGCCGGACATGACCTTGTCGTCCGGCGGCCTGCTGGACGTGACGCTG
>CAUJGI010000703.1 GCA_963169155.1 Chloroflexota bacterium | reverse complement strand
GATGGGCTGCCACAGCCGCGGCGGTACATAGATGGCGATCTGCTCCTGACCGGCTTCTTGCCGCCAGAACAAGGTGTTATGGGGCAGCAGACCGGTTGACAGAGGAATCCGGTTCAGCTGCCCGGCCAGGTCAGCGGGTGAGATGGGGTGAGTAATGCGCGACCCATCTTCGAGGACTTTCTCAAGCAGCGTTGCTTCGGGATAAACGGTGAGGATAACGTGGTCCAGTTTCATGTCGGACTCCTTTTTTGCTGAAAACATAGGCCAGGTAAAGGGCACCCCGGACAGCGGCCAGACGGGTGGGGCGGTCGGCGTTGACCCAGTGGATGAGCGCTTTTTCTTTGACCAGGAACGACTGGGCTGCGACCCACTCTTCTTTCAGGAAAGCGACGTTGTTGGGACACCATTCCGGCAGCGAGACACCGCCCTGGGCCAGGTCGCCGTAAGACCAATCCAACCAGACGTTGCCGGTGCTGTGGGTGACCATCTGCACCAGCGCCGGCAGGTTATCGCGGACAGGCGGAGGCAGCGGCAGCTCGGCGATGGTCTCACTCAGCCCGTACAGCTCAATGTCCGGCAGATCCTCGCTCTCCTCTTCCCTGACCAGAGCGAGCAGCGTCCGCAGTGGCTCCTCGAACTCGTCGAGATCATCGGTAAAGTCAAAATTCAACTCGTGCCCTTGAGGGATGAGGTCAATGGTTTCCAGCCGCCCGGCCAGGTATTCGATGTCCTCGACCCAAAGCTCGTCATCGACTGGGAAATAGTCGCGGTCAACGGCCGTGAGGAAATCGGAAACGGCCGTGCTGAGGCGCTCTTCGTCCAGGGTGGTGATGTCCGCCTGCCAGGTGGTGTTATCGGGAAAGAGTTCGGCGTAACGTTGGCCCAGCGTCAGATAAACTCGCAGGCAGTCTACCTGTAATGGCGTCATGGCCGCTTCGGGGCCGCCACCGTAACTGTTTTGAAGATGGTGAATCAAGCTGGATACCTGAAGAAAGCGCGCTTCATCCCGCCAGAGCGGGTATCGGGTTTTCCAGATGTGGGCTAGAAGATAGGTGAGAGCAACGGCCGTTCCTTGCTGGTTCAGAGTGATGGATATATCGGGGAACGGTTCGTTGAATAGCTCATCCCACAGGTGTATAGCGGTCAATATCGATTCGGCCTGGGTCAGATCAGCCAGACGGTAACCGGGCCAGGTAACGGAAGGGCTGCCCGGCCTCAGCTGGGCGAGAGATTTTGGGAAACTGGTTGAGATGCTCATTGGCGTACAGGATTTGCATGAGGGCAAGGATCGCGCGCATACGGTTATCGGGGTCGGCGGCTACCCAGGTTTCGATGGCTTCCATCTGGCGCTCCATCTCCAACGCTTCGTCATACTGCTGCTTGAGCCGGCATACGTTTTCCGGCGTCCATTCGATAGGCGCTTGGTCGTAGAGATAATCGTAATACTGGTCAATCTCATGATCCAGCCAGGGGTTGCCAGTGCTGCCCGCGATGTATTCGGCCACGATGGCCAGGTGGTTAAGCGGCTCCGGCAAATTGGCCTGACGAATGAGGCAGGCCGTCCGGGTCACCGACCAGGTGCGCGGCAGCGGGAAGGGCAGATGGTAGGGTGGGAGATAAACCTCATCCTCACCTTCCTCCCGGTAAGCCTCCTGGATAAGGCCCCAGGCGAAGAAGTCATAGGGCGGGTCGAAGGCGTCCGGCCCGTTGAAAAAGGGATCGCCCAACACGTCCACGCCTCTGGGAGCGATGGGAATAGCAGCCAGCTCGCCGGCATCAAAGTTACGGGTTACATCGATTTGCTGCAACCACTCCAGGGAGAAGGCCAGGGGAAAGAGGTGGTCGGCAAAACGCAGGCAGAGGATGATGAGGGCGTGGCGTACGCCGCAGTTGGTCGCTGCGTATGTTTCGGCCTGCCACTCCGGGCGATCGGGAAAGGCAACCTGGTAGATAAACCGGACCTGGGCCAGAATCTGGATGCAGGTTAGGTACCCGGTGCCGGGCCACAGCTGCTGGGCCGACCGTGACGGTCTCAGAAGCCGATGGGGACAACCGGCGCGCTCACCGGCGGCAGGGTGGCACATGCGTTTAATATCTCCTGGGGGACGTGAATCTGCGCCTGAATGAAAGCGGCCGCAGCTTGAATCTCGCCAGCGTGTTCGGCCAGGAGCGCTACCGTGAACGGTCCCTGCCCGATTTTTCGGTACAAGGAAACGGCCGTGTGGTCTATTTCCGGCAGCCCGGCGGCAATTTCCATGAAAAGGGCGTGTTCGCTGCCCTTGCTGGTTACCTGCTTATGAAAGGTGATGGTCAGGACGCCGTTTTCCGCTTTTTCGGTGTGGGTGGCGTTGCCCAGCTCAGGTAAATAGACGGAGAGATGCTTCTTCACGTCTTCGATGGACATGTCGTCCGGGACGTTGGGAATCGCTTTCCCGTCATAGAAGAAACGTCTGGTTTGAAATTGTTTGGTAAGGGTAGTTTGGGTCATGCGGTATGCCTCCGGGTGAAGTTGAAAGACAGCGGCTCTTGCCTAAAACAGGAAGGATAGATCGGGCTGGGGCTTGGACGCAGGCACGTGGGGTTGTGGTGTTGCTTCTTGCGCACTAGGTACGGCCGCTTCGACGACGGACGCTGCGTCCGCTCTCCGTGCAGGTGTATCTGTTGTCTCTCCGGCCGGTATTGTGGTCGGTTCGGTGGCCTTAGCGCTCTTTGCTGCCGCTACCTGCGCCTGTACACCAAAGGCCGTCCAGGCCTCATCGATGAGTGCTGTCACCTGGCCAAACGGCCCGATTCTGGTGACCGGCGGCTGCCCGGTGACGCCGACGCTCATCAGCGCCATTCGCTCATCGCGGGCTTGCTCCCCGGCCGCCAGGGTAATAACGATGGTCACTTCCTGCTCAGCCAGGGGGTCGTCTACAGTTAATCTTCTGTTCATGGTTTCTCCTTTCAGTCTGCGAACCTCAACAGGCTCCTTGCTTACTCGCCTACGCGCCACGGCCGTTCCTGGACTGCAATAAACTGCTTGCCATGCCCATTGATCGGCAGGCTGAAGGTACGATTTTGCGCTCGTTGCCATTCCGTATGCGCCCAGACAAACAGGGTGAACAGCTGGGCATCGCTTAACTCTCCTCCCTGGCTCTCCAACTGCTGGCTGAACCAGTCACCGTAGTTTTCATTGGCCGTCATCGGCCGTCCGGTGAGAAACTCAAACGTGTTGCGATCGTTGTGGTGCCGGTTCCCCGCATTCACCAGATGCCGAATTTGCGCTTTTAACCAATCTCGCGGCACGCCCGGCGGCTCCGGGTGAGCCGGGATTAACGCAGCCCACGGCTGGCTGGGGGCATACTGGCGGCAAACGGGGACCGTGAGTCGGCTGGCGTCTGACTGCTGGTTGTCCACCACCAGCAGCTTAAAGGAGATGTTGCGCAGCCGTCCTGCCCAGGCACAATGAGGTACGGATTCATCTTTGGTCGGACTGCTGTCCAGCCGGTGCCGGCAGCGGCCACAGGGTGTAGCAAATGGATGGTGTGCGGTCCGCTGTTCATGCCGTTTCATAAAGTCAGCAATTTGAGCGCGTTGTTTGACGATGGGTAAGTCTTTTGCCGGTGTATCTGGTGTAGTAGCTTTATCCGGCTTCTGATTATGGACCTGTGCAGTCGTTTGCCCATGCGGCACTGTTGATGTCGCCGGAGCTGTCTCTGATTCTTCATCGTGAGTGGCCACGGCTGCTTCAACTTCCGCCTGTTCTTTGGCTGCCTGCTCTTGCCAGGCCGCACGCAAATCCTCGTAGCTTTTGCTTCGGTAGTCGCCACCTTCACCCACGACACCAGGATGTTCACTCCACTCCCAAGGAACGCGCACGTCAAAGCTGTCGTTGGGCGCTAAACCATGAATACAACTGTTTGCCTCTTGACCCACTCGGCAGGGCATCCCCAACGGGCCGTCTTGCCCTTGTGACAGGTCTGAGCGCAGCGGCTGCCGGGGCAGTTGGCCAATGGGGCAGGTGTCACAAGCCACGTCGGTGATCAGGTATTCGACAACGGCCGTCCAATTGATACGGCCGTCAGTAAAATACGTATCCCCACCCAGCGCCTGGAACCACAGCGTCAGCTTCTCCTGGTTACTCCACGGCTCATCATGCACATTGCGGTAGATGAGCATGGCCGCGGCCGCGTAAGCGTCTTCGGGATAGGCGTCCACCACCTGACCCCACAGGGCCACCAGCGCCCGGGCAATGTTGCGCTGCGACTGGTGTTTGACCATCAGGGGCAGCTGCAGGCCCGGCCACTTCTTGAGTGTCAGCGCACAATCCTTGATAGCCTTGGCCGTCAGCTTGCCTACCTCATTGGCCAGGATGAAGATAGAGAGGCCGGTACGCTTCGGTTCAGGCACATCGGCCACGGCCGTGGCCACGCTCATGGGCAGATCACCGGCGGCAATGCGCTGCGCCAGTTCAGGCGGGATTTCTGTCAGCGCCAGGTGATTGCGCACAAACTGCACGTGCTGGCCGACGTTGCGGGCGATCTCTTCCGGGGTCGCCCCGACTTCCACGGCCTGGCGGAAACTGTGGGCTACGCCCAGCGCGTCTGGCTTCTCGCTGCCATAATTCGCGGCGTGCAAGGCCAGAATCTGGGCTTTCTGGCTGCCTTCAAAGGTGACAAACGAAATTTCTTCATCACCATATTTGGTGAGCAGGGAAGCGATCACCCCTTCCAGCGAGCCAAGAGAGTCCACCAGAGTGTTGAGCATGGTCCGCACAACCTCGATGGTGATTTCGGTGTCCGGATGCTCTTTTTCCCAATCGCGCAGGGCAAAGGCCAGCAGTTGAGCCATGTGCCGCCGGTGGCCCGACACCAAATAGTAGGCATCGCCATGCGGCGCGGCCACAATGGGCTGCCAGTCGTCCAGGCCGCGCTCGGAAAGTTGTAACGTCAGCGTGGCCAGAGATTCCAGATCGTAGACCGTTCGCATTTGCGCTGGGTGCGCTTTGAGAAGTTTAATTGCTGCTGTTGGCATGGAATACACTCCTTTTCGGGTCAAGTTTATTCATTTGGTCATGCTGAAGAAATCAACTTGTTCAAATGTGCCTGTCAAGTTGTTCAATTTGTGCAAATTCGGTTGACAAGCTTGTGCGGGGCGAAGTCGAAGTACGGTCGTGGCAAGGAGATAGATACACTTAAGAGGGGATGACCAGATGGAAAAAATGATAACCACGGCAAGGCCGTTAACGTAAGCAATGGCGCTGCCGCTTGTCAAACGCCACTTGTCTCTAGTACTCCTCTAGGGTAAGCACCGTAGTCATGCTGCGGTCCGCTTCCGTAATAATCCAGATACGCTCTGTTTCTTCATTTCCGATGGGCACGTCATAGGCAGAGAGAATACGCAGCCCTTCTTTGATGGCAGGGCGGTTCTGCTGTTTATCAAAGCTGTCCAAGCTTGTGGTGAGCGCAGCCGAACCATCACCGTCGTCCCCGGCAGCATGGCGGGCAATGTAAGGCGAGAAGTCAACCCCCAAGGCGGCCGCGCCGGGGGTCATGACCACGTGGCCCAGGTCAAACAAAGCGTTCTGATTGCGCTCGTCGGCGAGACATATATATAGGAAAGGGGCACTGGTGTTATCTTGCTGTAACTGCGCCTTGAACTGCCAGTAGCGGCGCCGCCCCAAGCCATGGATGATGACGGTGAACAGCCGTTCCGTCGAGCTGATATCCTTGCCACCGGCGACACACATGCCCAAACAATCATGCCAAATTCCTTTGTAATCGTTGGGCCAATCTGAAGCGACGGCGCGATGCATCAAGTCAATCACCCCATCAGAGGCCGTCACCGGGATTTTGAAATGCTGGCGGGTGACTTCATCCAGCCCGAGTTGGCTCAGGCGGGCATCGAGAAGCAGGCCATCCTCAAGCATCTCGACTCGGCCGGGGCCGGCGTGAATCACGACGGGGTCTGGCTCCGGAGCGGGTTGAGGTGCGGTTGACCAGTAAAGCCCCATCTGGTTGAACGGTACTTCCGGCGGTGTTAACTTGACTACCTCCATATATCCCAATTCGCGGCAAAGATTATCGGCCGTTTCCAGAACACGTTGATACCCGGCTTCGTCAATCTGGTTGGTGGGGAATAAAAAAGCGGCCACCGTATCGGTGACCGCCTGGTAGGAAAGGTAGGCTTCGCCACTTACCGTAATGGTCGGTAGGGTGGCAAGGTGGTTTTTTAGTTTTTCCATAATGCGCTCCCGTGAATGGGGTAAGAAGATAGTTTACAAGTCGTGTAGCTGCCTGAACGAATCGCTCATAGGGACGATTTCGTAATTCCGACCAGTTTCCAATTCATAAACGGCCGGGTACACAGTTACGATGAGCGTGTTCAGGTGATCGGACCAACGGCCGATTGCTAACAGTTGCCGGGCGATTTCAATGGCCCGGTGGTGGGCGCCAGTGTTACTGCGACTGTGGGTGGTAATCAGAAAAAGATCTGCGGCCGCAAAAGCGGTTCACATATCGCCGCGCTGGAATTGGGGCATAATGGTCCTACTGGTGGCGTTGCAACTCACCCTATCGGCGCGGTTACGCGCCAAAAGGCCGTCATTAAGCAGCATTTCGGCGTCTGAGAGGCGTTTTAAGAAATATTAGGCTTTTTTCAGTCTTATTTTACGTGATGGCGCTACCGAAAAGGAGAATGATCAAAAGGAAGACAATCCAATCTTTGGGGGATTTTGCTTCTTTGTCATACGGCCGTCCTGTGTTTTAGAAAACTATTGAAACATTATGAACAAAAATTTTTTTCTGTCCACAATCGCGAAATTTGCTTTAGGAAACGGCCGTTTTCTGGAACATGTGGCTAGTAGGGGGAAGTAAGAAGCCTGCTGGGGAAAACTTTTACGGTGCCTTTACAAACCGACTTGCGAAAGCCCAAGGGCCAGTATGAATAGGTGTCGGCAGCCCTCCCGCGCGAAATAGATGCCTTTACGGAGCCTTTGCAGACCAATGTGCCTTGAACAGGGTAGGGACAGCGTTAACTTGCGCTTTTCATCCAATCAAAGAATATCTTTACCTGCTCCTTAAAAACTGTATCGTGTGAAGTGTAGCCGTCATCGGTATCCTCCGAAATTTGCCGTCGCCTTGGATAATGATTAAACAGCATTTCACCATTTAACAAGAGAATAGGAATCGATGCAGCATCGATTAATCCTTTAACCTTAGAATCTATTTGATCGAAGTCGTCTAACGCGCTAAAGACTATTTGTTTACATCTTATCAATTCGGCTAAGCTCAAGTATCTATTTACCTCTTCAGGCAAAAGTTCTCTAAAATGTGTCTTGCATTCCCCAATTACGAGTTCTCCATCTTCGATCCAGGCAATATCGACTTCCATGTTGGAAATCGGGAGTTGGACCCCTTCATTTGCTTTGAGTTTGATACCAGGAAACAACCCTTGGATTTTGGTTCGTTCCTGTTGGATACAATGATTTAATGTCAACAGGTGAGGTATTAGGCCCTGCTCATGCGCTTTTGCATAAAGAGTGTTAATTCGATATTGCCAGTGTATGACATCAACACGAACGGGTATATTCACACTCTCTTGGCATCCTATACATTGCATTGTTGAGTGCATATTATCTATGTAGAGCCATTGCTTAGTTCCACAAACCGGACATTTGAGATCTACGCCTCTGAATATGAGATGCCGCTCAATTAGCCATTTAATGAATTTTTTTGCCGTATCTCGCTCAAATTCCAGCAAATTGTCCATAGCGCTATATTGTTTTGTTACTCGTTGATGATAATCTGAAGCAATTGTTTGAAGAATTTGCTCTATCACATTATCAGGATTTTCAGTACCCCGCTCTGCAAGTAAGTTCCGTAATCTTGACTTAAATTCTTTTGCCTGATCAAGTTCAGCAAGCTGATCGAATAAATTGAATACGCTTTTACCAGACAAGAGCCATAAGTTTTTCACATCACCAAGAAGCTTAATTAATCTTTCGCCAATAATTCCTTTATCGGACAATTCAATGCTAAATCCTGCTATCCCAGCGAATGTTTCTAGCATTTCCCATGGGGTCGGAAGAGCAAACGTAATATATTTTTGAGACTCGTTTCCAAAAATCAGGAATGACAGCCCGGTTCTAGAGGTACGATAATGCGTAAAATTCCAAAACCCCCAACTTGCGGGATTAAGAGATGGTAGTTTGAAATTAGGTATTTCGATGTCCACATAATAGTAATTTGGATGCTGACAATTCTTGATTACATCAGCTTGAGGGACAGGAATACGTACCTTACCTTCCTCAAAGTAAACTTCATACTCGTCTCTAATGCCGGGAACATACTGCCGGGAATAAAACTTGTCTAGATTTTCTGTAACAACTTCGATGTTGTCACCAAGTTCTTGGGCAAGGGTCTGAAGTTCACTGTGAGGGATCGACTTGGAAAGTAAAAAGCCATTGCCTAATAAACGGGCAATGGCAGCTTTTTGGGTTTTTACGAGTGCTCTAGGTAACCAAAGAGGTAGCTTGTTATAAGGTTGATAATTTGGTTGTGACCGAAGGTTCCAAAACCAACAAAAATCTTCTACAGAAATATCTTCTGAAACTATAAGTAAAAACTGTGCATCGTAGGCTGATGAATTGTCCTCATATTCATAAAAGGTCTGATCTTTCCCAACTAGATCAAGACCAGCTATTGTATATTCTAGCAACGGAGTGAAAATCTCAGTTTCCCCATATGTTGGCGGTTCTCTACGCAAGATAAAATTAAGAAAATCAAAATCATCTCCCAACTCAATGAGTTTCAAGGGTATAAACTTTTCTAAGTTCAAATCGTATCTTAGGTGACCCTTATTGAGAATTGAGGAGACCCAATCCTCATTTAAGCATCCATACCTTGCCTTTACATATAACGCTAAAGGGTTGTCTGAAGACATTTTGGGAACGAGAGCAGGGAGAAAATCTTCGCGTTTGTTGTAAGCGCCCAAACTCGCTAGAACGGAGTAAACAGATAAACCTGTTATGGCGCTTGCATCGGGAACGGGATTCTCCCAAATCGGAATTCGGTCATGAGAGCGCTTTTTATCCTCTTCTTTTAGCAGAAGATAATTTTTGGCAGTCAGCTTCAAAAGACGACCCTGTGTCTGCTCATCTAAATCAACAAAAGACATTACAGCATCAGGATCGTATTTGGATAAAACATTCCACCATTCCTCTGAGATTCCAGTTGAACTTTTATAAGGAATAATGCAAAAATGCTTTCCACCCCAATTCAAGGAACAGACCTGAGTAAGAAAATCACAGTGTTCAACAGTTTGAATAATATAGGCAATTCTTGGTGGCCTGATTGTTCGGTTAATGACCCTTGACCCATTTAGTCGTTTGTGCATATTTTGCCTTACTACGATACGGATGTTTAATCTTCCAAATGGAAGAAAATAAGGTCATCCGATTGCCAAAAGTGCGAGTTCATTGGCGGTCCCGGATGACCTTATCAATTGAATAATAATCTGGCTGCTGTCACAACTCACTGGCAATCTGGCCATCTACTCTGTGAACTCACGCCAACATCATAGCAAATCAAAACTTTCATGACAATAGGCATGACAATAGGCTGATCGCCGACGGCGAGCATAGAGCTGATGGCAAAAGTTGGTCACCCGTTCCGACCGTGGCTCATACACTTGCTGGAAGAAAGCAGCAATGCTGCCGTACACTTCGTCAAACACCTGCCATAACCGGCGCTCTGCGGCTTGGGCCATTTTGTAGTTGCGCTTCAGTCGGGCTTCACCACCGTACCAGTTAACCAGGTCGTGTGCGTAATCCAGTATTGCTGCCACTTGCCGCTTGCGGAAACTTTCAAGCCATTGGCTGCCCATTCCGTGGGCACAACCTGGCGTACATTCTTGCGGTCAACTGCGTGCATGTGCTTGATTCTTGAAAAGTCTACAGTGGTTTCCATCGGTCTAACCTCCAACAGGAGGATTGGCAGCTTTCGCCGCCCATCCGAAAAACTACTCCTCTTCGCCGTCCAAAATCCGGTCAATCAGACTGTCAATGTTCAGGTCGCCACTCAGGAAACCGTGATCATTGCCTGTGCGGATTTTCAGATGGTCAATTATGTAGGCCTTCACGTATTCGTCATCCGGGAAGACCTTCTCTATCAGGTCTACTGCCTGCTGAAGATGGTCCCGAGCCTCTTTCAGCATATCCAGTCATTCAAATTGGCTAAATTCATTTGTCATTTGGTCTAACCTCCATGGGTAGGTGAATGGATAAGAATCCTAGCAGTTGGCAAACCTCACAGGAAGGCGTGAATATCCAAAATAGCCAGGTAGCAAAGAATGGTTGACAGGTTACGGCCGTTTTACATTTAGACTAACCGAAAGAAAAGGGGTATAACTTACAGCCATCTCTCAAACCAACATAAAGAAGGTGTCCCATGCAACTCCGTAACATCCTCATCGCTGCTGCAGCCGTTTTCATAACGGCCGCTTCCGTTTTGCTGTTTTTCTACCCCACACCTGAAATCCAAACAGCAACAGCAGGAGGCGTCACACCCGATGTGTTCAACTATTTACCGATGGTCGTCAAGCCCGCTGAGCCAACTGCGACCCCCACAGCTACCATTGTCCCTACAGCCACCACGCCCCCGGCCAACGTGCAGATCACCCTCATTGTCTACAACCCGGCCGGTGACGACGTGGCCGGTGAATACGTGCGCATCGAGAACAAGGGAGGGGTAACGGCCGTTCTCACCGGCTGGACACTCAGCGATAACGACAGCCACGTCTACAACTTCCCTGGCGGCTTCAGCCTGGCACCAGGCGCGGCCGTGCAGGTTTGGACGAAGAGCGGGGCCAACAGCGCCACAAATCTCTATTGGGGCAGCGGGCAGGCGATCTGGAACAACACCGGCGACACGGCTTATCTGCGCAACGGCGGCACGCTGGTGGATTCGTGCAGTTATGGCGGTGGGGGTGTTCAGGCGAGTTGTTGATAGATAACGGCAGTTCCGATGAATTCATGCAGTCCACCAAGCAAATGTGTAAGTGGGGTGTTAATTTCCTAACTTCACATTGCTCGGATGATCGGCAATAAAGTCAAGTATCCATTCATATTTGGAGTATAGAAAATGTATTTCGAGCTTACGCCGGACGAGGCAATGCAATTGGTACCTAATGCCACTATCGTCGGTCCCTACATCGATGGGGGGCAAAAAATTGTTTATCCATGCTTGATAAACAACAGAAAAGAAGCGTTAAAATTTTTAAGTCTCAAGCCCGCTGAGCCATCTTTTAACCAAGAAGAATACGAGGATATGGTTACTGCCCGCGCAACAAGGGAAGTAGACACTTTAGAAAAATGCAAGTCTCCTCATTTGGTAAGGATTGGATCTGTCGCCCTTGGAAGGGGTGAAATAAACGAGAAAATGGTTTTATATTATTCCGAAGAGTGGATTGAAGGGGAGCAGCTTCAGGAGAAGATAGCAAAGAAAGGTCCTCTCTCCCCCCCAAAGGTAGTAAAACTTGCACTTGCAGTTACCGAGGCAGTGGAAGAACTCTGGCAACTGGAAAAAGTACACAG